>JAKSBK010000454.1 GCA_022361155.1 Pseudomonadota bacterium | reverse complement strand
TCACCAAGGCTCTGGCCAACGAGTGGGCACCGCACGGCATCAACGTCAACGCCATCGCACCCGGCTACATCGCCACCGACAACACGCAAGCGCTGCGCAGCGACCCCGTGCGCTCCAGGCAGATTCTCGAACGCATACCGGCCGGACGCTGGGGCAGCCCGGGGGACTGCATCGGCGCCGCGGTCTTTCTCGCCTCGGACGCCGCTCAGTACGTGCACGGCCAGATCCTGGCGGTAGACGGCGGCTGGATGGGACGCTGACGCTAGCCTGAAGCGTCCTGTTTCCGGCCAGGCACTGTTTTCAGCAACCCTACAGGATCACGGATGAGATCTACTGATCTGGCTGCAGCGTGCCTGACCACACCCGGACCGTGGACGATCGCACATCGTGGTCGTGGTAGTGGTCGTGGTCGTGGTAGTGGTCGTGGCCAGTACGAGGCAGCCTAGCCGGTGACAGACAAAGGCCAAGGTATAGAGCTCCCCGGGGCGGTGCAAGCTCAGACTCGGTCGAAGGGTACGACCTCGAGCTTGCCGACACCCGGCAGCGAGGCAAGCTTGTCCCGAAGCTCGTCGGCGGTCGCGACCACGACGATCGTCAGGTCACGGTACGACAGGTGACTTGCGAGCGCGCGATTGGCTTGCGAGCGCGTGACCTCACGGATGCGTCGCACGTAGGTGCGCCCGAAGTTGCGTGGCAGGCCCAAGAGCTCGATCTCGAGCGCTTCCTCGAGCCGCTTGCCGGGTGTGTCGATGTCGAACGCATGGCTTTTAGCGAGGTAGTCCTGGGCAAAGCGCAGCTCGCGTGCGGAGATGCCCTTGTCGACCCAGCGCTCGAGCAGGCGCAGCTGCATCTTGATGCAAGCGACCGCGTCCCGGGTCGCGGGGAAGGTCCACATGCTCCAGGCGTCGCGGTGCCGTGCGTGGCCAAAACTGCTGCTGGCGCCGTAGCTCCAGCCGCGCTTGCTGCGTACCTCATTTGTAAGGCGCGAGGTGAACGTGCCGCCGAAGACCGTGTTGGCCACATCGAGCGCAAGCGCGTCCCGGTCATGCGCGCGCACGCCCAGGGTGCCGATGATGACCTGGGTCTGGGTCCGCTCGGGCTTGTCGACGATCAGTACGCGCCGGCCGCGAGCCACGCTGGGTCGTCTCGGCAGCTGCCTTGGCCTCGGCCCCGAACGGATCCGGCCGAGGTGGCGATCGAGCAGCTCGCGCGCTCTGCTCGCGCTCACGGCACCAGCGAAGCCCACCATGAGGTTGTGCGCCACGAAGTGGGCTCGGTAGTGGTCCAACAGGTGAGCGCGCCGGATCGCACGCACGCTCGTAAGACTGCCTGCCGCGGATCGGCCCAGGGGATGCCCTGGAAACAGGTAGCGCCGGAAGTGCCGAGCCGCCAACACCTGATCGTGGTCGCAGGACTCCACCAGATCGGCGAGCGTCTGACGCTTGAGTGAAGCGAGCTCCGAAGCCCGAAACGCCGGCTGCGTAATCAGCTCACCGAGCAACGCAACAAAGGGCTCGAGGTTGCGCGCCAGCACGGTGCCATTAAAGCTGACCCGGGTGGTACCCGTCTCGATGCCAAGCCGCGCTCCGAGCTCGTCGATGGTTTCGTCGATGGCCAGAGCGGTACGCTTGCGTGTACCCCGTCGCAGCATGCGTGCGGTCAAGCGGGTCAGGCCCTCGAGCCCCTTGGGGTCGGATAGGGCACCGGTTCGAAACGTAAGCTCCACGTCTACCAGCGGCAGCGCTCGAGAGGGCTGCACGAGCAGCAGCGTGCCGTTGGCAGCGTTGAAGCGATGGGTGCGCTGTGTCGCCTCGATCGACCCTGGCGTGTCGACAGTGCCCTCGATGGCCCGTGGCGGCGCTCTCGTGGAGCTCGCCCCCGAGCGCTCCGGCGGCTCCAGCACATCTGGCGACGGCTGTCGCTTCGACCCAGCGGCGTCTGGCTCGTTCATGGGCATCCACCTGCCGCTGGCTCGGCCGGCGACGGCTTCACCACGACTTGCGTGCGCGTGCGCGGGCTCAGATAGCGTCGTGCCACGCGCTGCAGATCGCCACCTGTAACACCTTCGAGGAGCTCGAGCCGCTCGAACAGCTCCCCTGCGTTGCCAAGCACCGCAGCGTGGAAGCCGATCTGATCCGCCTTGCCTCCCGCGGTTTCGAGCGCCTGCCAAAAATCGAGCTCGATCCGACGCTTGCCTCTGTCCAGCTCTCGGACCTTGACGCGACCCTGCGCCAGCTCTCGGAACCTGCGTTCGATGATCACAAGGGCGTCCTCGACTTCACGATCTTGGCGCAGCGCGACCCAGATTTCGTACAAGCCGGGGTCACGAAAGGGTGCCAGCAAACCGCGAACCTCCGAGGCGATCTCATGCTGCAGCACGAGCTCGCGGTAGAGTCGAGAGCTGCGGCCCCCGCAAAGCAGTTCGTTGAGCACGGTCAACACGACATGGTCGCGCTCGCGAGCCGCTGGGGTCCGATAACCCAGCAGCAGCTTCGGAGACGTCGCCGGTCGCTCCAGCACGATGCGGCGTTCCGCCCGCTGCGGTGGCTCGCGGTCCGCGCTGCTCGCGTTGATGCGGGTCGCTTTGAGCCTCCCGTAGTGCTTCTGCAGCGTGCGCAAAGCAGCGCCGGGCTCCATGTCTCCTACGAGAACGATCGTCGCGTTGTTGGGCGCGTAGTAGCGGCGGTAGAAGCGCTGGCAGTCCCGCACACCGAAGCCCCGAATGTCAGCCATCCAGCCAACGGTGGGCTGCCCGTACGGATGCCTGCGAAAGGCGGTCCGGTACAGGGTCTCGTTGGCGGTCCCCTCCACGTCGTCGTCGACACGCAGGAGTCGTTCGTTCGCCACCACCTCCCGTTCGGCGGCGACCAGGGGCTCGCTCAGGCGCAGCCGGGCCATGCGCTCGGCCTCTAGACGCGCGACCAGATCGAGCTCGCTGCTTGGCAGCGTCACGTAGTAGCACGTGTAGTCCACCCAGGTCGCGGCGTTGGTCTCGGCGCCGGCCGCCTCCAAGACGCGATCGAATGCGCCTGGCGGCAGATTCTCCGTCTCGTTGAACATCAAGTGCTCAAGAAAATGGGCTAGACCGGTTTTTCCCGGAGGGTCATCACGCGAGCCGACGCGGAACCAGGTCTGAAAACTCAGCACCGGCGCCGAACGATCGACCAGCAGCAACACACCCAGGCCGTTGCCCAGACGAAATTCCGCGAGCCTCAAGGCAGGCCCGAAGGGTCGCTCCCCCACGAGCTCGATGCGTGCGCTGCTCCGCCGAACGCCTCGATTGACGCCGGCCACAAGGGCAGCACATGTATCGCGAGAGCTACCGTTGTTTGGAGACGCCATCCCGAGTCGGCCACCTGGAATCAGGAGCGCCCGATGGTGAGCTCAGGTTCCGCATGCGTCAAGCGGACGGGTCGCACGGCCTACCGTAGGAGCGTCGAGCTCCACCTCACCAGGTTGAACAGTATCTTGTCCGCCACTGGGTCCTTCCCCAGGTTCTCCATCAGCCGCAAGGTCGACAGTACGATGCGCCCCTTGCCGTAAGGAACGCTCGCAACGTCCGCTCCCCACCACGACTTGGTAGGCCCGTGATAGTTGGCTCGAAAGTTCCACGAAATCGATGCCACGATCGGCTTTACCCTGAGCCCCATGATCGACTCCAGAGCACACACGTTCTGGTAGGTCTGCCCCATGAGACGACCGCTCGGAAGTCCCTCGAACACGGGATGCGGCCTCACGCTGTGATTGACGCTGATCCAATGGCCGTGCGCGCTCCTTCGCTTGATACGCAGCGGGAATAGCCCGGAAGTAATGACCGGGTTGCTCGTTGGCTTGGGCGGGTGGCTGACGTAATCGTCCGGATCCCTGATCCAGCCCATCTCGATAGCCGGCGGATTCAAGAACACCGCAACCCCGCCGCGTCTGACGTTCTCGATTACGTGTTTCAGTCTGCCCAGTGCCCCACAATCCGTTGTCTCTTGCACGGACACCAAAACGGGCAGCTTGTCTGCTGGTTTCCCATCGTAGTTCTTGAATCGCAGTCCTCGCCTTTCGGCAAACGGCCGGACCAACCCCTCGGGATCCAAGAGATAGAATTGCTCGGACGGCGTCCTGAGCGCATCCGAACCGAAGACGCGAAACACCAGTTCGTTCTTCGCGATCGTACCGCCACGTCCCCTCAGGCTCGCCCGGACTCGATAGGTGTCCGTTGGCAGGCCCCGCCGCAACTCTTCCGATAACACCTTCCGGATCCCCTCGCTCAATCTGAGTGGCAATCGCCTTTCATGAACTACCTGTCCATGGCTGTTGGTGACAAGGACCTCCAGCGTCGATCGGATCGCATCGAGCTCGTTGATCGTCGAGATACTCAGGCGAGCCGCCGCGTGGGCATAAACGTTGCTCGGCATGACCCTGATAGCGACGTACCTGGGCCGGTTCACCTCCTTTACGGTTTGGAACACCTTCTTCGGCTGCCGCCAGATATCGAGCATGCCCGCGCCAATAACCCAATCGCCTCCAGTGAAAGCGTGCAGGCAATAGCCATCGATCTCGGGGTTCAACCGAACCGCCTCCAGCATCAGCTTGTTGCCGGTGGCTTGGATCTCCTGCGATGCAAGGCACAGCTCGCTGGTGCTCTTGAACACGTCGCTGATCCCGCTCTCTTTCATGCTCCTTTCGATCGAGCTCAAGAGCCTTTGATGCCCCCGATAATCGGGCGTCAAGGGATTGCCCTCCTTACGATACCGGCGCATTACCTCCGGCAAGTCCGGAAGGCCGCCGTAGCCGATTTCTGAAATATAGGAGAGCCGGCCGGGAACAACGTGACTCCTGTAATGACTGCCCTTCTTAACTCCCAGGCGCCCTAGTTCATCATCCGTCTTTCCCAAATGAAGATACGAATCGTATATCTCGGCGCTAACCGGAGACTTCTTGTAGCTGTGAATCTCGTTGAATTTGATGGGCTCGTACCGGTAGGGAAGAAACACGTTAGCGCCGCCGGCCCAACCCCCGGATTCGTCAACCACGAGACGTGTTGGGTCCAGCTTCCTGGCGAGAATCGCCATCTTGCGCTTTAGACGCCGCAGAGCCTTGCGCTCGATCTCGTTGAAGATCTCCCATGAGACGACAGAAGCGTGGTTCCGATCTCGCATCACCAGCGACCGAACCTCGTTGGCAATGCGCGCTTCCACCTGCGGCACGGCCTTGGGCCACCGGTTCATGCACTCGATGGGCGGGCAATCGATGATCATCATGCCGATCTCATCCGCAAGATCCAGGACGGGGGAAGGAGGCGGTTTGCGCCAAGGCCGCAGGAGATTGAACCCCGCCGCCTTGGCCAGGAGAAGCTCATTCCGGACCACGGCCGCGTCCTTGGGATGCGCCAGCGTGGTCGGGTAGAGACCTTCCCAAAAACCCGATTTGATGAAGATTTTCCTTCCGTTGAGGTAATAGTCGTTGTTTCGCACAGTGAGCTCTCGCATGCCGAAACGTACACGCAGCGCGTCGAGCGGGCGGCCTTTGGCACGCAGCTGCACGCTGGCGGAGTACAAGTGTGGATGAGCGGGAGTCCAGTACTTGGGCTTCGGGATCCGTAGTGCGACCCGGTAGCCGTTGCTTCCGGGTACGACTCGCAGTCGTGCCGATCTTGTCGCAACGCGCTCTCTCTTGGCGACTGCTGGATGTGGCTTCTTTGGTGGCGTGCTTGTGGTGGACCCGCTGTACGCGATCTCCGTCTTGATTTGGATGTGTTTTATCGTTTCAAAAGAGTTTTCGATCTGGACATGGACGGTGGCCGTCTTCTTGTGGATATTGGGCTCCACGAAGACATCTTTCAGGTGCGCTCTTCCAGTGGCAATCAACGCTGCGGACTGCCAGATTCCCCCGGCGATGGCACCTCTCCAATGAGGCGCCTCGTCCTTGGTCAGCCCATCGATCTCCAACGATCTGTTCGTGACAATCGGACTGATCACACGAAGCGAGAGAAAGTTGGCCTGATCGAATTCGAGTAGATCGGTGACGTCGAACTCAAACGGCGTGTATCCGCCTTCATGAAACCCGACGGCTAGACCGTTCAGCCACACTTCCGCGATGTAGTTCACGGCCCCGAAGCGCAGGCGGACGGTCCTATCCTGCCAAGTCGCCGGCACGGTGAAGGTCCTGCCATACCAGGCCACACCTTCGTAGTCCTGTCGGATCCGCTCCCAGCAGCTGGGCACCTGGATGCTGCGGACGTTGGGGGCCTGGCTGAAGTTTTGCCGCCGCTGCCACTGCTGGGACTTGCCGGAGTCGGTTGGATCGAAGACGATCTGCCAGGTACCGTCGAGCGAGCGCTGCTCGCGCCCGGGCGACGCCAGAGCCACCGTTGTGGCTGCAAGCAACAGCGCTGCAGCAAAGCTGCTCCACAGGCCCGCGCTTTGGGCGCAGCGTTTCTTCATGCCGTGACTCTTCCGCGCGGGTTGGGGCCGCCCGCTGGCGGTGGGGCCGCCCGCCGGCGGCCTACCCTGGGGTAGCCGCTACCTTGCATCATCCCCGGGATGTTGTCGATGTACGGCGCATCAGCGCCGCCCGGAGTCGGAGCACAAGCCTACCGGCGCGCGGGAAGGTCTCTTTCCCTCAGACGCCGGCGACGGCGGGCGAGAAGCACGCCAGCCCCGCACACCAACAACAGCAGCGCTGGACCTGTCCCCGAACCCCGGCCTGCTTGCTCACCCGCAATCAAGCAGGCGCAGCCGCGCCGAGCGGCTGGGGGACGGCTTGGCTCTGGAGGAGGCGCGGGTGCCAAGCCGCCGCCTGCGGTCCCGCCGGGCGAAGGCTGCATCGGTCCCAGCGGAGGATTGGGCGCCGTCATACCCGATGCGCCGCCGATTCCAGCGACCGGAGGAGCTAAACCGCCACCGGCCCCTGCAACCGGCGGGGCCGGAGCGCCGCCCGCTCCCGCGGTGGGCAGAGGTGGCGGCGGCAAGGGGCCCGGGCGCGTGTAGACAAAGCCCTCGTTGCCCCGTCGCGGGCTCTTGCCGTCGTTCCGAAGCTTGTCCAGCAAAGCCAACAGCTCGTTGAGCTTGTTCGCATTGACACCTGCCAGGTCCATTCTCTCCGGCACGTCGTTGACCAGGTTGTAGAGCTTTGGGCTCTGTAGCTGGCCGTTGCTTTGGTTGACGCTCGCGGTGAGCTTCCAATCGCCCTGCCGGATGCCCAGCATGCGGCCGGCGTTGGTATTGGTGACGATGTGATCGCGGGTGGAAACCTGGCTCAGGCCCATCAGAGCTTCGAGCACGTTGAAGCTGTCCGGTCCCGCGTCCGCCGGACGCTGGACACCCGCGAGCGCCGCACCCGAGGCCAAGATGTCGATCAACGAAACCAAGGCCGACGATCGCTGCCCCCCGGCGATGGTGCCGGTCCAACGCGTGATGAGAGGCACTCGCGTGCCGCCTTCTTGGATGTCGTACTTGCCACCGGAAAACGGCCCGGCAGTCCTGTGGTTCGCGTAGTTGACGGCCGCCTGGTCGATGTACCCGTCGTTCAAGATGGGGCCGTTGTCGCTCGAGAAGATCACGAGCGTGTTGTTTCCCTGCCCGAGCGCGTCCACCTGCTTGATGAGCTCGCCAAGCTGCCAGTCAAGCTGCTCCATGGTGCCGCAGCGATGGCCGCAGCCTGGGCGCTGGTTGCGAAACTGCTGCTTCGGGTAGCGAGGCACATGAATGTCTAAGCTCGAGTAGAACAAGAAGAAGGGCTGCTGCCGCTGCACGGCGTCTTGCATGAACGCACCGGCGCGCCTGAGGAGCTCGTCTGGGACATCCTCGTCGCGCCAGCGGGCCGCCTGACCACCGGCCATCAAACCGATGCGACTGATGCCGTTTACGACCGTGCCGCTATGCTGTGAATCGGCGGGATACTTGAGCATGCCCGCAGCCGCGTGACTGGCCTGCGGTTCACCGCGTATCCTCGCTTGCTCGCCGATGTAGATCGGATCGCTCGGATCGAGAAGGAAAACGTGGTCGTCGTCGATGTAGACCGAAGGGACGCGATCGTTGGTGGACGGTATGCCGAAGAACACATCGAAGCCAAGATCGAGCGGCCCCGGCTTGATGGGCCTGGCGTTGAAGTCGGTCGCCGGGGGATCGCCGAGCCCCAGGTGCCACTTGCCGATGATCGCGGTGCGATAGCCGAGCTGCTGCATCACGCGCGCAAGCGTGGGTCGCGTCGCCGGCCTGATGGCGAGCGGCGCGGTAGGCCCGATGATGCCCGAACCCGACGTGCTCCGCCAAGCGTACTCGCCGGTGACGAACGAATAGCGGGTCGGGGAGCACGTCGACGCGGGCGCGTAGGCGTCGGTGAAAACGATGCCCTCGGCGGCCATCTGGTTCAGCGAAGGCGTTCGTGCCAGCGTCCCGCCGTACGCTTCGAGGTCGCTGTATCCAACATCGTCGCCCATCACGACCACGAGGTTCGGTGGCCGGCCTTGGGCCGCTACCCTGGTGAAGAACGCGCCATGACAGCACAGGCAGGCCGCCAGCAGACGCCACAGCCCGCCCAACCAGCGTGCCCTGCTGCGGGCCCGGGCTCGCTTCCGTCCTTTGCGCGATGCGGCTCGTCTCGTGAATGCCATGGGCTGCCAAACGATCCTGGTACCAACTCGGGGCCCGCGCAAGAACTACTCCATTTCGCCGGTTCTGACCACCGCTGGCTATGTAGAGGGTTGGCAGGTCTTTAGCGGCAAGCGCTCGATAGGGTCCCCCGTGAGACTGAGGGCCTCCAAGGCCACGCCTTGCGCGTCGAGGCCGATGCGCACCAAATGCTGCCGGCTGTCGAAGCGCGCAACCTTCCGGGCCCAGGGCGTGGAGCGGTCTTGCACATAGTAGGGTGCGCCGGCCCCACCTGTGATGATCTGCCAGACCGGGTGCTTCATGCCCGCGACGAGCTCCGCATCGACTTGCAGCCGGCTGTAGTTGTGCTCGTCGCCGTGAAAGATGGCGCAGACCCGGTGGCGCCCCAGGATGCGAAAGAGCCGCTCGCGTTGCTGGAGCACCTCGGGAACGCGTCCCCCCCAATACATGGCGTCGTAGACATGGCCTCCGTTGGGAAAGCCGGGCTCGTGGGTGAAGACGAATAGGTGCCGGGCGCCGCGCGCGCGTGCCTTGGCCAGGTCGGCGTCGAGCCATGCGAGCTGCGTATCGTCCACCCAGCCTTCCCGCTGCCCCTGGCTTGCACGCGGATGGTCGTTGCGATGCGGGTGCGAGCGCCACCAGTAGTTGGAGTTGATCACGGTCATGTGGGCGGCCCCGACGTCGAAGCTGTACACGTTTTCGAGATAGGGCGGTGCTTCGCGGCGAGAAGGCGACGGTCCGTTGCGCGGGTTGACGAACTGCTCGGCGAATTGCACTTCCGCGCCTTCGGCACCCGGCCTGTCGATCGCCCAGCCGGCCTGCCAGACCTCGAGCAACGCCTCGTGATTGCCCATGACCTCGTAGATCGGAACGTGAGCGCCGATCAGCGAGGTAACCCGCTTCCAGGCCTGCAATTGATGCCGGAACAGCCCTGGCTCGGTGGTGTAGCCGTCAATCAGGTCGCCCACGAAGACGACGAAGTGGGGATCGGTGTCCAACGCGCGCAGGAGCAGGTGCTCCAGCACCCGGCGGTTGCTCCCGGCGTAGCGTTCGTCGGCCGACCCCATTCCACTGCGGCTGTCGCTGAGGACCACGAACCTGATTGGGGCTTGGCTCGATGCAGGAGCAGTTCGGAAGCTCGCGCCGCGGCTCTGGCTGACTTCGCCCCGCCTGTCCACAGACTGTACGTAGTAGCGGTAGCGGGTACCGGGCTGCAGCTCCGCCAGCTCGACCTCGTGCTGCAGCCCGCTGCTCGCCGCGCCGACGCTGCGCGTGCTGCCGCGGGAGTCGACCAGCAGCAGCGCGCCTGCCGTGGGCACGTCGGTGCTCCACGATACGGTGGCTGTTCGGGGACCCACCTGGTCCACGAATGGCCCGAGCCAGATGCTTGGCAGCTGCACGAAACGTGCCCCGGGACGGCAGGGTGCTGGCTCGCAACGAAAGGCCGTCACGCCGTCGTACACGCGGGCGGTGCCGTCCTGAGGGTCGAGCGCTTCGAGCCTCCAAACAAGCTCGCCCCGACCGCGCGCAGCAACCTGCGCCACGTCGTTGCTCGGGTGCAGCAACAGTCGCAGGTCAAGCTCCAACGCGTGCTCGCGCCCGCCAGGCTCGCTCGTTAGGGAGCTCGAGCGCAGCCGGTATCGAGGTAGCCGGAGCGCCTCCTCGGGAACGAAGTTGCCGAAATAGACGCTCGCTGCAGGCGAGGGTCGCGTCGTCGCGTACGAGACGCGCAAGCTCCCGTCCGGCTTGAGCTGCGCCGATGGGACCCGCGCAAACAAGCTGTTGAAAACGTGGATCTTCCGATCGTTCGCGACCTTGGACGCTGGCTCGCCGATGGGCAGGATGCTGGCGACCATGGATCGATCCACGATCGGATCTCCCGCCGCCCCCACCTGCGGCCTGCCCGCGATCTGCCCGAGCCGGACGCCGCGCCGGAACGCTTGTCGCGCCTGCGCCAAAGCCTTCGCCGACAACGGCGGCGGCTCGGAGAGCGGCGGGCGCCCCACGGCCACCGGCGCTGCGGCCCGGCCCGAAGCCGGCGTGTCGGGTTTAGCCCGGACCCCCTGGGGCACGGCCCCTTGCGAGCCTTTGCCCCCGTTGCAGGCGCAGCCGGTTAGCAGGGCCAGAAGCAGGCTCGAACGCAGCGCCATCGGAAGTGGGTTGTCGCTCAATCCGAGGCTCAGGGCAAGGGACAGCGGTCTCAGCCCTCGAATTCCTGCGAGGCTGCTCCCAGAGCGCAAACACCCTTCACGGGTGCTCCACAGAACAGACCTCGTTGACTCACTACAGGTAGCATCAGCAAGGTCAGAACCTTGTACCAGCGAACGCGCCTGGCTCCATGGGTATAATTGTCAATCAAATTGACAATTATACCCGAAGCCGCCACGATTCCCGGGTGATCCGACGCGTTCTTGAACCACGACTGGCCGCCGCGGCCGCACGATTTCCTGTTGTGACTGTCACCGGACCCCGGCAGTCGGGCAAGACAACGCTCTGCCGCGCGGCCTTCGGTAGCAAGCCCTACGCGTCCCTCGAGGATCCCGACACACGCCGGTTCGCGATGGAGGACCCTCGCGCGTTTCTTGCTCAGTATCCAGACGGGGCGGTCATCGACGAAATCCAGCGCGCGCCCGACCTTGCTTCGTACCTCCAGCGCATCGTGGATGACCGGCGCGCTCCTGGCCTGTTCATCCTCACCGGCTCGCAGCATTTCGGCGTGATGAACACGGTATCCCAGTCACTGGCCGGACGCAGCGCGATGCTTACCCTATTGCCGTTGAGCCACGACGAAGTCCGTCGCTTCGACAATCCGCCCAGGAATCTTTTCGAAGCGCTCGTCACGGGTGGCTACCCGGCCATCCTTGACCGCAGGCTCCCGGTAGGCGACTGGTTGTCCGCGTACACGCGCACGTATGTGGAGCGCGACGTGCGCCAACTCACCAATGTCACCGACCTCATGGCGTTCCAAACGTTCGTTCGGCTGTGTGCCGGTCGCACAGCGCAGCTCAACAACCTCTCGGCCCTGGCTGCCGACACGGGCATCACACACAACACCGCCAAGGCGTGGCTTTCGGTGCTCGAGGCGAGCTACCTGGTCCACCGTCTGCCACCCCTGCATCGCAACTTAGGCAAACGCCTCGTCAAGACCCCGAAGCTGCACTTCTACGACAGCGGACTTGCGTGTTACCTGTTGGGCATCCGAAGCAGCGACGAGCTTGTCCATCACCCGCTGCGGGGCGCGTTGTTCGAAAGCTGGGTCGTTTCCGAGGTTGTCAAGGCGCACGTGCACAGCGGGGTCGAGCCTCGGCTGGCTTTTTACCGGGACAGCAAGAGACGCGAGGTGGATCTGATCGTGAAACGTGGCCGAACACTGCTGGCGCTGGAGATCAAGTCGGGACAGACCATCGCGCCCGACTTCTTCACGACCCTGCACGCCTTCGCGAAACTCCTGGAAGCAGCGGGCACCGACGTGTCGCTCGTCCTTGCCTACGGCGGCGATACTGAACAGCGTCGCAGCAATACGCGGGTACTGCCGTGGTCAAGAGTCGCCGAGCACCCCTGGTTTGCGGCGCCCTCCTGAGGCCTTCGTCCCGTTTCTCATAACAATTCTCAAAGACAAACTGCGTGCCACGCATCGAATTGGATGCGCAACGGCCAACGGGTTGGAGTGATTCAGTGGGGCTCATTGCACGCATGCCAGCTTCCGGTGTAGCGTTGGTGAAGCTCGGCCGCGAGCGCGCCGCCCTGCACGACCGCAGCCGATCGAGCTATTCTTGGACGGGCCCTTGGCGCGGTTCGCTGTGGTTTGCAGGAACTCAACTGGAAGGCCAAGCGGGAAAAGCAAGCTCGCCATGTTGGCGGCGCTGGCGCTTGTCGTCTCTTGCCGCGGCGTCAGCGGCGCTGGTGGGCCTCCGAGTGAAGCCGGCCGCGCGGGCGAAAGAGCCCCAGGAGGTGCCGCCGGACTGAGCGGCACCGCGGCCGCCCCAGCCCCGACGCCTCCGGTGGCCGGTACCAGCAGCGGTGGCGCAGGCAAGGGCGGTTTTGGTGCACACGGCGGTTTTGGTGCACACGGCGGCTTTGGTGCACACGGCGGTCTTGGTGCACACGGCGGTTCAAACGCGGGCGGTGTTGGTGGCACGGGCGGCACAGCAGGCCAGAGCGGTGGCGGCGCCGGTGTTGCTGGCTGGGCAGGCGGTGCCGGTGGGCTGGCAGGCCTGAGTGGAGCGGCCGGAGCGGGTGGCTTCGGGGGCAGCGCTGGCGTCGATCCCCTGGCTCGCGTGTGCACGCCCGGCTTCCAGCTCACCATGGAGGACACCGGACCCAAAGGACAGCTCATCCTGAATGACGCTGGTCCCGACCCGGAAGCCTACGTTCATGGTATCGCGCACGGTGTCTGCCGCATTCTGTACCGCAACGCGTCGGAGGTTCCCAAGGTGACCCACTTGACGCTCATCATCCGCGACGATCCCGGCGTTGCATGGAAGACGGGCAGCGAGCGGGCCACCATCATGCTCAGCTCACGTCACCTCGACGTCTACCGGCGCGACGGTCGCGACGTGAACGCCGAGGCTAAGGGCGTCCTGTACCACGAGATGACTCACGTGTATCAGTACAACGATGCCGACGGCAAGGGCGTGCCCGGTGGCCTGATCGAGGGCGTCGGAGACTACGTTCGGGCCAAGGCGGGCTACGTTGCTCTCAGCACGAGACGCAGGGGCGGCCGCTGGGACGGCGGTTACAACACAACGGGCTGGTTCTTGATGTGGATGGACGAGCAGTATCCGGAATCTGTCTACCGACTCAACCTGACCATGGACAGCCACGACGGGAAGGCCTGGACCACGAGCGCGTTCGTGGACCTCACCGGGCAAACCGTCGACGAGCTGTGGAATGCGTATCAGGCCACTTTGTGACACTGGAACGCGGCGCCGCGGCGCCGCGCCGGAACGAAGCATGTTTCGCGATCCGGGCAGCAACTCACGGGCACTCGAGCGAGCTTCCCAGGCGCTGGCGCAGGTGGGGCGCGAAGGGCGCGAAGCGCAGCCTGCAGGCACGCTGCCCTACGGAGAACGCCGTGCCCTCGAGATCGGCGTCGCGATCGCGGCCGAACCGCGCCGGCTGCTTCTCGACGAGCCCGCGCACGTCGCCGCCTGGCCTACGCATCGGATCGCGCGCCAGGGCATCGGCTGGGTGCCGGAGGAGCGACGGGTCTTTCCGACGCTTTCTTTCGGTTTGCGTCCGGGCGCATGCGCGATCGCGGTCCGGCAACGCCCGCCAGCCCAAGCACCACGGGTCGCATCGTGGTGCCGGCCCGGGGTTGACCCCTTTGCTGTGGGTCTGCTACCGCCAAACCATGTCCAGCGTTCGGGTCCGCTACGCGCCATCGCCGACTGGCTACCTGCACCTGGGGGGGGTTCGCACGGCGCTGTACAGCTGGCTGTGGGCACGCCGGCACAGTGGTTCTTTCGTGCTGCGCATTGAGGATACCGACCTCGAGCGCAACACGGCCCAGGGCGAGCAGGTCTTGCTGGAAGCCTTGCGTTGGCTCGGGCTCGACTGGGACGAAGGCCCAGGGGTAGGCGGAGTGCACGCTCCCTACCGCCAGAGTGAGCGGCTTGCCCTGTATCGCGATTTCGCCGACAAGCTGGTGGAGCGGGGCTGGGCGTACCGTTGCTACGCCACGAAGGAGGAGCTCGAGGCCGCACGCTCCGCTCACGAGGCGCGCCGTTCGGGTGAGCCGTTCAACCACCGCGTTTGGCGCGATCGCCACGACTGGCCCCAGGACCAGCCGTACGTGATTCGTTTCAAGGCTCCGTTGGCCGGCAGCACGGGTTTCACCGACTTGGTCAAGGGACCGATCGAGATCGCCCACCGGACCCTGCACGATGCCGTATTGTTGCGTGGCAACGGCATGCCGCTCTTCACCTTCGCGGGCTTTGTCGACGACCTGACCATGAAGATAAGCCTCGTGGCGCGGGGCGACGACCACGTGATCAACACACCGATGCAGATACTGCTCTACCGGGCCATGGGCTGTGAACCTCCGGCATTCGCACACCTGCCTCTGATCCTGGCGCCCAACGGCGAGAAGCTGTCGAAGCGCCATGCCGCGGTCAATGTCTTGGAGTACCGCGATCAAGGCTTCCTGCCGGATGCCGTCCTCAACTATCTCGCACGGCTCGGTTGGTCGCACGGTGACCAGGAGATCTTTGCCAGGCAAGAGCTGATCGACCACTTCGACTGGGGTCACGTCGGGACTACCGCCGCTCGTTACGATCGCAAGAAGTTTCTGCACGTCCAGGCTTCGCAGCTTCGAGCCCTGACCGAGACCGAGCTGGCAGAGCGCGTCGTCGGCTTTTTGGCCGAGCGTGGGCTGTCGGTGGGCAAAGACGACCCGCGCCTGCTCGCTGCGCTCCCCAGCGCCAAGCCCAGGGCCAGCACCCTCGAGGACTTGGCCGAGGCACTCGACTTCTACTTCCGGCATCCCGTGAGCTTCGACGCTGCTGCGCGCGCACAGCACCTGGTCGCCGCAAGCTCCAGCCTGCTGCGGGGGCTGCGCGCGGCCATCGAGGCGGCCCAGCCCTTCGAGCGCACGGCGCTCGAGCAGCAAGCAAAGGCGTGGCTGGAGGCCGAGGGATTCAAGCTCAAGCACGTGGCGCAAGCGGCTCGGGTCGCCTTGACCGGTCGCTCGCGCAGCCCAGGGCTGTTCGAGGTCATGGAGATCCTGGGGCGTGACTTGACATTGGCGCGCCTCGATGCCGGCGCGCGCATTGCCGCCAAGGAAGCTTGAAGTCGAGCCTCTCTCTCCATGGGCAGTGACTCTCCAAACGGGAGCTGGGGGTTCCCGATCGGGACGGACCTGCCCGAGCCCGTGGCGTCGAAGCCGGATCGCCCTCCCCCCATCCGCCTCGCCGATCTGCACCCCAAACGCTTCTTTCTCGACACCTGGCGCCAGCAGGACGAAATAGCCTGGCACGAGCGGGCGGAGCACTCCCCGAGCTTCGACTACCGGCCGCTGGTGGCCCTGGGGTTGGCCGCAGTATGCCTGACGCTGATGGAGTACTTCGGATCGGGATACCAGCTGGGAGATGCGCTGCGATCGTTCGATCCAAGCGAAGGGAAGCACGACAGCTGGTCGTGGCAGCTGCGGCGCTGGCGTTTCTACAATCTGCTGGAGTACGGCTACTGGAGCGGCTGCCGCGTGCTCGGCTACTTCGTGCTGCCTGCGCTGGTCGTGCGCTGGGTCTTTCGCCAGCGCCTGCGTGACTACGGCCTGAACCTGCACGGCCTGGCCGAGCACGCTTGGCTGTATGCGCTCTTCTATCTCGTCGTGCTTGCGCTGGTCGTGCTCGTGAGCTCGCGGGAGGACTTCGCGTCCTACTACCCGTTCTACAAGCAGGCCCGGCGCAGCTGGCTCGATCTCGCGACCTGGGAGCTGATCTACGGCTTGCAGTTCCTGGCGCTGGAGTTCTTCTTCCGAGGCTTTCTGCTGTTTTCCTGTCGCCGCGCGCTCGGGTCTCATGCGATCTTCGCCATGACCGTGCCGTACTGCATGATCCACTTCGGCAAGCCATGGCTCGAGGCGCTGGCGGCGATCGTCGCCGGCATCGTGTTGGGGACCCTGGCGCTGCGCACGCGCTCTATCTCGAACGGCTTCTTCATCCATGTCTCGGTCGCTATCAGCATGGACGCGGCCTCGTTGCTGCGCGGGCAAGGGCTGCCGCAGCAGTGGTGGCCCACCTGACCCGGACTCTGGCGATTCCGATTCGGCCGCCGGCGGCGATTCGGCGGGGCTCGCGAGGCGTGCTAGTGTGCGGTCATGGCTCGTAGTGCCGAATCGCTTCCAGTGGAGGCTACGGATTTCGACCAGTGCGTCTACTTCCACGACGTTAGCTGGCCGCAGTTCGAGAGCATGCTCGCCCTGCGTGGCGACCACGGCAACGTCCGCTTCACCTACCTCGAGGGAGAGCTCGAGCTGATGTCACCCTCAAGTTACCATGAGCTGACAAAGAAGAAGCTCGCTCGGCTGATCGAGGCCTTTGCCGAGGAACGAGGTATCGCGCTCGAGGGCTTCGGTTCCTGGACCATCAAGAGCCAGCAGCGCAAGCGCGGCGTCGAGCCCGACGAATGCTACGTGGTGGGCCCGGTCCGGGATGATGTTGAACGCCCGCACTTCGCCATCGAGGTCGTGCACACCTCGGGCGGAGTCAGCAAGCTCTCCGTCTATCAGGGCCTCGAGGTACCCGAGGTCTGGTTCTTCCGTCAGGGCCGTCTCGAGCTTCGGCGCCTCGAACCCTCCGGCTACGTCGCAACCACGCGCAGCGCGTTTCTGCCCAATCTCGACCCCGCCCTGATCGCCCGCTGCATGCAGGCAGAAAACCAGACCGAGGCTGTCCGACAGTTGAAGGCCGCCATGCGGGAGCCTGCCTAGACGGCTTCGCGCCGTAAGGGAGGTGTCGAGAGCGGACTTCGGACCGAGCACCGCCTACCGGACCTCTGGCGGCCGCGCGGAGAGCGGCAGCTCATGCTAACCTGGACATTCACGGGTACATGCAAACCACAAATAGCTGCAATTACACAGTATATTATGGACATTCAGGCGGTCACCGTGAGCCTTGGAAAACTGTCCTACGAGACTACTCACCCGTGGCTCACCTTCCGCGTGAACCTGAAGCGCATGCCCCCCGCGTTCTGGATGCTGCTCGGAGAGGTGCGCTCAAAGAGCGCGCACCTGAGCGGAGTTCCCCTACGTCCGGATACTGCCACGAACGTCCACCAAGTCTACTTGGCGCGCGATGTCCTCGCGACTACCGCGATCGAGGGCAACACACTGTCAATCGAAACGATCCTGGCGTTCTTGCCGGACACCGTAGAGCATGACCATGGCGACGTCGATTAGGCTCCGCTACAGAACAACCTGTGCGGATCGCGGAGGACCGGGCGTCGCTGGCAAGGCGCGACGACGAGGAATACTGGGGATGTTTCGAGGAGGAGCAACACAGCCAGCAACGTTTGGGACCCGCGAAGTGGGCAGGTTATTCTGTGGCGGAGCCTTAGCCGCGGCTGGTCAAGACACCAGAGCCTCGAGCGCAGCTTGCAGCCGCGGATGCTCGAACGTGTAGCCGTTGCGCTCGGCGACCCGCGGCAGGACCCGTTGGGAAGCCAGCAGGATTTCACTGAGCTCGCCCAGCGCGATCCGCAAGACGGCCTTCGGCATTGGTAGCAGCGTCGGACGATGCAGCGCCCGGCCGAGCGCGCGGGTGAAGTCCGCGTTCGTTACGGGCCGCGGCGAAACCGCGTTGACGGCTCCCTGCATCTGCTCGTTTTCGCTCGCATGAAGCAGGATGCCGATAACGTCCTCGTGGTGTATCCACGGCATCCACTGCCGCCCGCTTGCGAGCCTGCCTCCCGCCCCTGTCTTGAAGGGTGTGAGCATCTTGGCGAGCGCGCCTCCGTTGCGCGCCAGCACCACGCCAACACGCACGCAAACGACCCGCATCCCGAGCTCCCTGGCAGCTAGGGCCTCGTGTTCCCAAGCCGCACATACGTCAGCCAAGAAGCCTTCGCCTTGCGCCGCGTCCTCGTCGAGCAACTCATCGCCCCGGTCACCGTAGTAGCCGACCGCCGAAGCCGACACGAGCACCCGTGGTCGCCGCTGCAAAGCCTCGAAGCCTGCCACCAGGTTGCGGGTGCCGACGATCCGGCTGTCCCTGATTCGGCGCTTTTTTTCCACGGTCCAGCGGCCGTCCGCCACTGCTTCGCCAGCCAAGTTGAAGACCGCGTCGACCTCGCGCAGCGCCTCGGTTGGCGGCGGCCCCGTCTCCGGCTCCCAGCGGTGCGTCTCGACGGATCCCAGTGCGCGGGCGGCGCGGTCTGGATCGCGGCTGACGACGACCGCGTCGGTGAGCTTGGTCGCAAGTCCCCGGCCGATCAGGCCCGTTGCACCTGTGATGAGCGCTCTCAACGTGGTCCTCGTGCGACGGCGGGCAACAAACGGATCCCAGGCTCGAGTTCAGCGCTTTCGGCGGCTGCAATCCCCGGGAAAACCGTCATTTCGGCGTTGCTCCTCCTCCCAATGACACCACCATTAGTCGTCGTCGCGCCTTGAACTGCCAGTTTTCGCGGGGATTTCGCTTCACCAAAAGTACTGAACTCGAGCCTAAGCTCGATTCCCAAAGCGGCTGTACGTCTTCGTGGGGATTCTTGATCTGCAGCCCGTTCAAGAATAACTATCCCATTTAGCCGTCGCCGACCACCTCCGGGCATCGTGATCGTAGTCGCGGCCGTGGCCGTGGCCGTGGCCGTGGCCGTGGCCGTGGCCGTGATCGTGGTCGTGATCGTGGTCGTGATCGTGATCGTGGCCGTGGTCGTGGCCGTGGTCGTGGGCGTGATCGTGGTCGTGATCGTGGGCGTGATCGTGGTCGCGGGTCGTCGCCGTGGTCGTGGTCGCGGGTCGTCGCCCTGGTCGCGGGTCATGAACGTGACCGGTACGAGTCAACCTAGCCAGTGGTGAGTCTCGCGGGCGGGCGCTCGTACCCCGTACCCGCCGTCTTCGGCCCCGGTCCCTGTCTCGGCCTCGGTCCATGTCTTCGGCCCCGGTCCCTGTCTTCAGCCCGGTTCCGGTCTGCCCTCTTCAGCCATCTCGCTCTTCAGCCGCGGCCCGTTGCAGGACGGTCGTGCTAAGGGCCCGCCGAAGAATAACTCGATCGTTGCGACCGCGTTGCCGGGCGCGCTCGCGGCTTTCGTCCTCGCAAAAATCCTCGCAATGGCGCTGCTATTCCTGCGGTTTTTCCTCCGGGCGCGCCCGCGATCGCATCCACCCTGCGCGGCCGGTCTCGACGAGTTATTCTTCCGCGGGCCCTGGGTCGGGGCCCCGCCACGTGCGGCAGCCATGCTCGACACCCTTTCGATCCTGGCGGTCTTCTTTCTGGTCTTATCGCCGGGCTTGGCCGTGATCACCTGGCTCGATCGAGGCGGTTCTTGGTGGAAGAACGTCGGCCCGGGCCTCGCTCTGGGAGCCGCGCTCGCGGTCGCGCGTGCCGTGGTGCTGCACCGCGTGGGCCTGCTGCACGATCGAGCGCTGCTGTGGTCGCTGGAAGGCGCTCTTTTCGGCGTTTCGGGGCTGGCGCTGGCTTTGGCGTTCTTACGCAACCGGAAGCAAAACGAACGCACGCGGGGAAAGCTGCGCGTGCGAGAAGGACTCGCGCTGCTGGCGATCCTGGTGGGCTCCAGCGTGCTGCGCATGATCCCGCATCGCATGCGACCCGAAGCGCTCCAGGTGCCGGACGCACCGCAGCACTGCACGCTGACCACGGCGCTGCTGCTGACGCCCGGCCGTGGCACGTGGGAACCCTTTATGGACGCTCCTCTGCGCTACCCTTGGGGATCGCATGCGCTAGTGGCCGAGCTGCATACGCTGACGGGCGTCCCGGTGTGGGGTGTGTTCTCGGTCTTGTTGACCGCAGGCTTCGGCCTGCTATCGACGCTGGCGCTCGTAGCGTTTGCAGCCGAGATCTGGGACGAGCCGCGCCATGCCATCGGCAGCGGCTACGCGTACGCGTTTCTCAGCGTGGCGGACGGCGCCGTGTTTTCACGTTGGGGCGGACTGCCCACCGAGGTCTGCTTCTGCTTCGCCCTGGCTATGGGAGCAGTGCTGCTGCGTGGCGGGCGATTGCTCGTCTTGCTGCCCGTGTTCGTCACGGCGATCTTCTTGTGCAACACGCTCTTGCCACTCATCATCGGCTGGGCGTTCGCGTGGGGGCTCGCGGCCACGGCCTGGGCGTTTCCCGAGCGACGCCGCGGCTGCCTCATGGCTGCGATGGCTGCTGCGCTGGGAGTACTGCCCGCGCTCCCGATGTGGCTGCAGGTCATCGATTTCGATGCCATGGGCAAGACGATCGCGTTTCAACTGCACCGGCACATGGACTTGTTCGACATGGGGCACACGCACGTGGGTGCCTACCTCGTGCTGCTGGCAGCGCTGGCCCTGTTCGCGCGTCGCTCGCCCACGGCCATCGGCCGGCTCGTTGTGCTCGCTTCCATCGCCGCGCTGCTCGTGGCCTTCACCGGCATCTTCACGCTCTACAAGCTCGCTACCGGGCTCGCCGACGCCCCCCGGACCATGCTCGTACCTTCCCGCTGGGCCACGGCGCTCACCTATCCGCTGGCGGCGTTTGCCGGTGGAGGCGTAGTGGCCTTGTGGGAACGCCTGGGCAAGCTGCGTTTCGTGGTCGCAGCCTCCCTGGCGATGAGCCCCATCTATCCCCTCTGGCGCCTGTCGTTTCAGCGCGTCGACGCTGCCGCTTTTGCGGCCTTCGAATACGTGCGCGGCCAGGCAGACCCCCGTGATATGGTCATCAGCATGGTCCCGCATAACGATGCCTGGGCCAATGCCGTGACGCGCATGGAGGCCAACGACGTGGCCACCCCTCCTGGCTCCGATCCCCTGACCCGGCGAGCGCTCGCCAACAAGAGGCTGCGGCGAATCGCGAAGCTCGACGGGAACCTGCCCGGGGAGCTTGCCGATGATCCACCTCGTCGCTACTTCCTCGTCGTGAACGAAAACAGGCACAGGTTGGTGCCCTCCACACGCCGAGTCCGGCTCACACGGGTAGGACATGTCTCCGTCCACGAGTGGTTCCCCAGACGAGCCCGCTAGGCTCGGGGCCTCTTCATCCGAACCGCCTTCTTCATCCGAACCGCCTTCTTCATCCGAACCGCCCTCGCCGCAATATGCTCAGGTCGTGCGTGTGCTCACGTTCCTCATCGGGCTCTGTCTCGGGCTCCACGCCGTTGGACAGCTGCTGTTTTGGCTGCTTGACATCGATCCAGGGCGCTTCCGATGAGCTTCAGCTCAGAAGGCAGCGGCGACTCGCTCCACGCTAACCCGGTACTGGCGGCCCAGGTCGGCGGCCCAGGTCGAGGGCGCCGAGTGAGCCCTGCGTAATTCAGCGAGAGTCATGGGGAAGCTACCTCCCGAAGATAACCTTCACCCATATCTGCGCCCGACCAGTGGTGTCCACCAGCTCGAACGAGCGAACCTCGACGCCCTGGACTTCCCGCTTGATGAACTCCGCGCACGCCTCGATGCTCAAGGCACTATCCTACTCGAGGTCGTCCAGCCTGGTAGCTTGAGGTTAGGGCCGGTGACAGCTCGCGATCGTGAACGAAGGGTTCCGAGCTGCCACGGATGAGCGCGAGCATCTCCTCCTCGCTGATCCTGGCCGAAACGTCGCTTCCTTCGAGCAGGCTGGCAGCAAGGTCGCGTTTGCGATGATGCAGATCGACGATCCGGTCCTCGATCGTCTCACGCGCGACGATTCGATAGATCGTAACCGGTCGCGTTTGGCCTATTCGATGGGCGCGATCCGATGCCTGATCCTCGACTGCCGGGTTCCACCACGGATCCATGTGGACCACGTAATCGGCCGCGGTGAGGTTGAGTCCAAAACCGCCCGCTTTCAGGCTGATGAGAAAGGCATCACCCTCTCCGGCTTGGAACTTCTGAATCGCCGCGTGGCGTTTGCTGAGCGCGGTCTTCCCGTCAAGGTACTGATACGATACGTTCTTCGCGTCGAGGAGCTCTCGGATCAAGCTGAGATGGTCAACGAATTGGCTGAAGATGAGCACTTTGTGCCCGTCCTCGCGCAGCTTGTCCAGGAGCTCGGCAAGCGCGGCGAGCTTCGCACTTGGGGCATCGTGATCAGGGAGCACAAGGCGCGTGTTCGATGCCGCGCGCCGGAGTCGTGTGATCTGGGCAAGCAGGTGCATGCGTCTTGCGTCTACGCCCGCGTCGAGGCTTGAGAGCTTCGCGAGCGCTTTTTCGCGGACGCTCTCGTAGAGCGCCATCTCGTCGGGCTCGAGGGCCACGCGAAGTGTCACGTCGGTCCGTGATGGGAGCTCTTCGAGCACGCTCGTCTTCGTCCGGCGCAGAATGAACGGCGAGATCAAGCGCTGCAGCCGGCCCTGCGCTGCTCGATCGCGGTTGCGCTCGATGGGGCGAGCGAACTGGAGCTCGAAGCTCTTGTGCGAGCCGAGGAGACCCGGGTTCAAGAAGTGGAACAGGCTCCAAAGCTCTCCGGTCCGGTTTTCGATCGGCGTACCTGTCGCGACGATGCGCTGCTGGGCCACGAGACGGCAGGCGGCTTGCGCCCGGCGCGTTCGCGGGTTCTTGATCGCCTGCGCCTCGTCCAGCACCGCAACGACGAAGCGAGCCTGCTCCAGCGCCTCGATCTCCTGTTGAAGAAGTGAATAGCTGGTGAGTACGAGATCGAAAGGCTTGAGCTCGGAGAGCGCCTGCGTCCGATCACCGCCCGCGAAAAGCCGAACACGAAGCGTCGGCGCGAAGCGCGCGATCTCATCTGCCCAGTTGACGAGGACGGAGGTAGGCGCGACGACGAGGCTCGGGCCTTGTTGCGCGCGCAGCGAGAGCAGCGCCGCAACTTGCACGGTCTTGCCCAGCCCCATCTCATCGGCCAGGCATCCTCCTGCGCCCCAGTGCCCCAATCGTGCGAGCCAGCGGAAGCCGTCGAGTTGATACGGTCGCAGCTCGCCACGGAACGTGGAAGGCACCTCTTCGGTAGCTCCGGTCGTGAGCCGGTTCAGTTGTTGCTTCCAGGCATCGTCGCTGACGACGCGGGCCCCATCCAGCAAGTCTTCTAGCTGTGGCACCACCAAGCGATGGAAGCGAAGCCGCTTGTTGGCTGAGGAGTCGGCGAGCGCCTGAAGCTCGTCGAGTCGATGCCTGAGGTCGGCGGTGAGCGCCAGGAAACGTCTATCGCCGGCGACCCTGAGGAAACGTCCCGGTGACGCGTCGAGGTAGCCAACGAGCGTTGAGAGCGCCAAGGGGTCTGTTCCCGGGAGATCGAGGGTCGCTTTTGCTTCGAATAGGCCTCCCGCTTCTCGAAACGAAAAGTCCAGGTGCTCGATCGAGGCGGGTTCGGTGACCTCGAGCACTTCGCCGTCCGGCCACTCGAGGGTCGCGGGATCCAGGCGTGACCTGAGCTCGACCAACGCTTCCAGCGCTTGGACGCGATTCGGGAGCTGGTAGCTGCGGCCTACGTTGTCGGCGGACGAAAGCGTTGGACAGGCCGCGAGCACCTCATCGAGCTGTCGCCTCTCCTCCACGAGGTTGCGGGAAGCGAGCACGCGCCGGTCGTCGATTTCGGCTACCATGTGTCCACCGCCACAGCCGGGGTTCGCGGCGGGCCCGCGCTCGCCCAGCGGTCGGACGATGACCTCGACCGACATGCCATCACCCAGGGGCCGGAGCAGGAATCGCGGACTGGGATCGCCGGCGACCGTCTCTGCGTCGCTCGCATCGAGCTCGAGATCGGTATCGACGGCAATGGACTTCGAGAGAGCCGCCGGAACCTCACGAAGCCGCGCTTCAGCGCTGGCAGGCAGCTCGAGTCCCTTCTTGCCGAGAGCCTTGGCGATCGCGTGGTGCTTGGGTTCGATCGCAACGACTTCGATCGTGGACGGCCCTACCCTCTCGCAGCACACCTGCTCCTCTGCGTTGCGGGGCATCGGATCGAGCACGATCCGAAAGCCACCCTTCTTGGGTCTCCTTTCTACACGAAGCTTGGCCGGACGCTTTCGGATCTCCACAGGTACCCATTGGCCGGAGACTTCCGTGAGAACGTTTGGCTGACCAACCAGCGTGCTGAACGCCGGCCCCGGATCGATCGCGTACGTCACGTCCCGGTACCGGCCGTAGTAGCTGTACGAGACACTCTCCTCGATGCTCGAGCAAACCGCTCGATCCGCCGCGCTCAGGAAGTCCATCTCGCCGGACTCGTGGGCGAGCCGCTTGAGCGCCACGGGACGGCCCTTCGACCAAACGCCCTTCTTCGAGCGCGTTTGTTCGCGCGGCTCGAGGTCTAGCTCTTGGTAGTGCTCGGTAACAATCCAGACCAAACGCCGATCGCCGTCGGGCTGCTGCGACGCGGGCGAGCGCACGGGACCGCCCGCTGCGACCTCGAGCAAGGCGTCGAGCGCCCGGGGCCAGCGCTCTGGCTTGTTGACAGCTCGAGGGAGGCAAACGCCCGGGAGGTGCTTGCAGCATGGGGCGCCGTGACCACCCTTTTTCGTGGGGCGAAGGCTGCGGACCGTGCATGCGGCCTGCGCGGCAAGCCAGTCGTACCCTGCCGCCTTCGCCCTGGTGGACAGCGACTGCAACGCTTTGATCAAAGGACGCGGCGCGCTCCTTTCCACCCAGCTCGCGCCGAGCCCCCGCAGCAAGAGTTCCATCGGAGCGATCGTGTCCAGGTCGAGCGCTGAGCCCGTGTACAGGAGGTCGTCTGCTTCCTGCGCATGGCACAGCAAGGCTGCCGACTCGGAGAGAATCTGGTACGCACCCGTGTACCGGCTGACACCGTTCCTTGCCGCGGCGGTTGAAAGGCCCCTGGCCCGCTCCAGGCTGTCCTCCCGGCCGTCGGCGAGTAGGGAGACGATGAAAAAGATGCCGCTCAGATCGGGAAAGAAGCGCCTGCGCTTGCCGGCTTGCTTCAAGAACGCGTGCAGGGCGTTCTCGTACGCCTCGTTCGCCTCTTTCCAGCGGCCCCCGAGCGCGAGCACCCACGCGCGTCCAACCCGGGCCTGCAGCGACGATCTCGATGCAAGGCGATCTTCGGCATCGCCGAGCCTGCCGCGCAGCACCAGTTGTTCGACCAGGAGTTGATGCGCGGCGTCCGTAAGGTCCGGCTCTTGCTCGAGGAGCGTCATCGCGTCCGGCGCAGGTACAAGCGCCGCCAACGACGCATCGAGTACGTCCATAAGCGCACGGGTGCGCAGATCGTCCGGAAGCTCCACGAGCCACTCGCGATCCAAGGGTTGGCAGATGCTAGCGAAAGCGCCGTGGGCAGCTTCTGCGAGTTGTCGAGCTTCGTCCCAGCACCTGGAGTAGAGCGCGATCCGCAGCTCGCGCAGCAGCTCGCCGCGCGACATTCGGGACTCGTCTCGAATGGGCCGAATCGTGCGAACGTCTCGCGTCATCGAATCGAGGCGGCCCTCTCGCGCGACGTGCCGAGTGATCGCGTGCACGAATCTTGGCGAGACCTCCCAATGGGTGTCGCCGACAAGCCATCCTTGCCTCGTAAGCGCCTGAAGGGTGGGAAGGATGCCCGCCCCGGTTGGAGCACGGCTGCCGATTCGATGTCCAGCCCGCTTGAGCGTACGCGCAAGATCCGTGCGCGTCGTAGGCTCGTAGAACACCGAGGCAAGCTCGATCAGGCCGCGTTCGATCGGGGCAAGCTTGATCAAGCGTTTGATTGGGCCGCTCTGACGCATGCGGTGCGCTTTCGGGACTTGCTCCATTGCTTTGTTCACGAGTCAGTCCATATCACGCCCACGCTGGGGGATCGACGGGCAGCCCTTCGTGGGCGAGCGACTATACCTACGGGGCGCTCGCCGGGCGAATTCGCAGGGTTGCGACCAAAACAAGACCGTTGCGACCGCTGCACCCGCACCAACGCGCTCGGAACCCCGCCGCCGCACCGCCCGAATATCCTCAAGCCTCAAGGCGGGTCAGGTCGCCCGCCCGCCCGGCCCGCGCCGCTGGTCCAACAGCTCTCGATCCGCGAGCAGGAGCGGCTCGACGCCACCGCTCGGAGGCTCTTCGCCTTTCTCTCCGCCTCGTAGTGCTGCCCCTCCACCCACACATTCCGTTGGAGAGCCGATTAATGAAGCGTACAAGGACAGCTTCGACCGTGCCCTGCTGGTGTCCAACGACTCTGATCTCGCCCCTGCCATCCGTATGCTCAAAGCCGAGTTTCCAAGTATTCACTTCCTCGGGGAGCGCGACAAATCCATACGGCTTACCAGGGAGCGGTTCCGCGTTCGTCGCGGGCGCCCCGCGCCTCTGCTGCCGGGACCCGCGGTGCTGAAGCGTACCGCCTCGGTGCCGTGAGCCTCCCGGTCGAGCGGGTTGTCTACTCGTCGTCGGCCTCGCGGCCGCAGGGACGGTCGTGTAGCCGCCCTGGATCTCTTCGAGTCCGGCCCCCTCGAGCTTGGCGCCCACCTTTTCGATGTGCTTCGCCACCTGTGCGCAGATGATGAACTCCACTCCCTCGCCGTGGAAATCGAGGTACGGCATCCCGAGCTGGTTGCTCTTCAGCTTGTTCAGCTCCTTGACATCGCGCGGCTTGCGTCGAGCGCGCGGACACGGATCCGATGAGGCTTGTCGGGCTTACCGGGCATCAGCGCTGCTCCTTGGTGAGGGTGTTGCTATCGTTGCTCGTCGCAGCTCATCACAGCTTGCGCGGGCGGATCGGCCGATTGAGCCCGAGGCCGGTGACCGATGCGGGCTAGGCAGGGGGTCCGCGGCCCTGCTAGAACCGCTGGCATGGATTCATTTCGTCTGGCGAGCGTTTGGGCAGCCAGTCTAGCCTGGGTCCTGTTGTTTGGCGCTGCCGAAGCCGGTGCCCAAACCACGACCGAAAAGGTTGGCGCGCCAGTCACCCCGAGCAACTCGGCACCACCCCCACCCCCACCACCGCCAGCCCCACCGGCGCACCCGCAGCCGCCGCCGGCGGCACCCGCTCGAGCAGCAGCGCCCGCTCCGACAGCCGTCCCGGACGCAGACCCAGCCTGGAAGCTCTATCACGAGGCCTTTCGCGCGCTCGCGGGCCGCAATGAGGGACGCGCCGTGCAGCTGCTCACGCGGCTGCTAAACCAGTATCCTGGACACCCAGCGGCCGAACGCGGTCAGTGGTTGCTCGTCGACCTACAGAGCCCACGCGAGGCGTCTTCCGAGGCCCACCAGCGCTTGGGGACGCCGCCCGCAACGGCACCTGGTCCGGTCGCGGCGGCATCTACCAAGGGCGCACGCGCCGAGTTGGCGTCGTTTCAGACGCTGCACGGGCTCGTCCTCGGTATCGAGTCGTGCACGCTGCTCGAGTGCGACGGAGAGCGCGCATGGGCGCTGGGACTGATGGCCACCACCGGGGCGGGGCTCGGGCTCAGTTTGCGGCTCTCTGCGAACGGCATTACTCCAGGTCAGGCACGAGCGCTGACGTCCGGTGTGTACTGGGGCGCATGGAACGGCTTCCTGCTGGGCATGGCGACCGACGCCATCGAGAGCGCCCGAGACGAGGGCAAGGCCACGGCGACTTCGTTGATGCTGGGCCAGCTCGCAGGGCTTGCTGGCGGCGCGCTGCTGCACAACCTCTATCGGCCCGCAGCTGGAGACGTGTCCCTGGCCATGTCGGGTGGTATTTGGTCCACGGCCTTGGCCGCCCTCGGCATCCTGTTTCTTCAGCCCGCCATTGAGGACCAAAGCGGAGCCTTCTGGACATGGTTCGTCACCGGCAATCTGGGGTCCTTGGGTGGTGCACTATTGGCCGACCGAGTTCCGATGAGCGCAGGCCGAGTATTGATGCTGGACGCAGCCGGCATCGTGGGCCTGCTGCTCGGAGCAGGCGGCGCCATCCTGCTCGAGGGCGAGGCAAGCGCCCGAGGCGTGGGTGGTCTCGGCATTGTGGGCACCGTCGCGGGGCTTGGCGCAGGCTATTATTTTACGCAGACTTGGGACACTGGCGGCGGCGACACCTCACCCCTGCTCAGCGTCTTGCCCGTGCCGGGCGGCGCCGTCGGCAGCATTCGGGGCAGGTTCTAGCCGACTAGCTACATGCGGGTACGAAAGTAGAGAAGATTTTTCAATGATTCCGGCAGCCCGATAGCTGGGCGACGGTCCGAATCTGCGCTTTTTCGGGCGAGCCCGAGGTAGGAGTCCGCGGCGGAGGCGGAGCGGCCGAGGCGGAGCGGCCGAGGCGGAGCGGCCGAGGCGGAGGCAAGAGTCGGCGGCGGAGGCAGAAGGCCGAGACCGAGACGAGACGGAAGATCGGCGTCGGGTTCAGTTAAAATCGTGCCATCTCGGCGGCGCCGGCGTACAGGCCGTAGTGGCGAATCTTGTGGAAGCCGTCAGGAAGGACGTGCGGCAGGAAGCGGCGGAGAAGCTCGACAGGGGAAAGGCTCGCGAGCTTGCCATTGTTCGTGCGAAACGTGACGAGTTCCTGGCGCACGTCCACGAGGCGGCTGTTGGAGATGGCCACCCGATGGGTGTAGCGGCCGAGGTAGTTGAGGACGTGGTCAACACGGCGGAAGGGCGTCTTGGCGTAGACCAGCCACGCGG
>JAKSBK010000453.1 GCA_022361155.1 Pseudomonadota bacterium | reverse complement strand
GCGCGTACGGGGGAGGGCTCGCTGCTGGGGGGCAGCGGAGACCTGGTCGACGGTGACTAGGGGGAAAGAGCAGGCGTTGCCAGGGCGCTCGGCGCGGGTGCGCGTGCCGCCGCTTCACCATGTCAAGCGTACCCCACTCGAGCCTCCCTTCGAAGGCATGGACCGCGCGATGTTCGGGATGGGCTGTTTTTGGGGGGCCGAGCTCATGTTTTGGCAGAGCCCCGGCGTTCACACGACAGCTGTGGGGTACGCTGGAGGCTGCACGCCGAATCCTACCTACGCGGAGGTCTGCTCGGGCCGCACGGGTCACGCCGAAGTGGTGCTGGTAGTGTGGGATCCTCGAGTCACGTCGTTCGAGGTCCTGGTGCGTCGGTTCTGGGAGGGTCACGATCCCACGCAGGGGATGCGCCAGGGGCCTGACGTGGGTAGCCAGTACCGCTCGGCGCTGTATTGCTGGACGGATGCCCAAGTCGACGCCTGCGAGCGATCCAAGCGCGCCTACCAGGTTCGCTTGGACGCCGCCGGCCATGGGCCCATCACCACCGAGATCCGCAAGCTCTCCGAGTTCATCTACGCTGAAGACTATCACCAGCAGTATCTAGCCAAGAACCCCGGGGGTTACTGCGGGCACGGCGGTACAGGTGTGGCTTGTCCTTACGAAGATTCGGCGTAGCGCCTGTGACGCCTATGGAATGTAGGATTTGGGGGCCTTCAGGCGAGTGATGCAGAATGCGCAGTGCGCATCGGAATGCGCATGTTGGCTCGCACGTTCGGAGCTGCAGCCATCCGGACTATTCCAGAGTTTCCGTTCCTGATGCTTGCCTGGCACAGCTTCGAAACGGCGCCGGTTCGACAGCTGGTGGGCATAATTCCCAGGCGGTGCGTCGCTGGTGAGATCCCTGCCTCGTCCGGCCTGCGGGCGTAGCCACGGGTACATCTTCACCATTGGGCCACTATCGGTGCGAGTTTGTCGCTGTTCCCACATGAGCCCCCAAGGGCTACCTGGCCCCACATCGCAAGAGATACACAGGTCTCACGAAACCGCCTTCGTAGCTGACGAATCGGCGGAGACTAGCGCCGCCTCCCAGATTGCGGCTGCCTGCCACGCCCGTGGCGAGGAATTCCCGTGCACAGGCCCACCAGAGCGTACTGGGAGGCACACGCCTTGCAGAAAGAGCCCGCGTCGGTGTCAAGTCAGGAGGTCGTGATGGCTCTGCTAATGTTCTTGTTCTCGTCGGGCGGCAAGGCGTTCCAGGGCGAACGGGTAGCCCTGAGCACGATCGGTCGACGCAGCATTCCACCACCGCCGCCTCCGCGGCCAGGTTAGCGGACGTTCCGGGGGGGCACCCTCAACCCTCGGTTCGGTCGTGCTTCTTGTTGGCCAACGCGCGCCTGGCACGCTGCACACCTCTCAGCACCGACTTGTCCGAAGTTGCGCCTAGGGCGTCTAGCGCAAACCATCTCGCGTCGGGTCGAGACTCGGCGCGGTCCACAGGGACACACGGGACGAGCAGAAAGCGCAGGTCGAAATGCTCGTGTGTGGGTTCCGTGCCACGGGCAGGTACCCGATGGATATCGAGGTCGAAGATACCGTCTGCGAGCAGGGCGAGGTCGGCAATGCCGGCTTCCTCCCGCACCTCGCGTAGAGCCGCCCGAACCGGGTCAGCGTCCTGGGCTTCCACGTGGCCCCCAGGCTGCAGCCAGCGCTCGAGCTTGCCGTGCTTGACTAGCAGTATCGCATCGTAGCTCGGGGTGAGTACCAGCGCGCTGGCAGTGAAGTGCCCCTGTGCGAAGCACCGGCGGTCGAAAGCGCTGCCGGGGTGTTCGAGCCGTCGCTGCATGCGGGCCCGGCAGGCCTCTTGAGCCCTTTCTTCGGGCCGGTAGGCGTTAAGGAGTTGACGCGTCGATTCCGCCAGGGTTGCCTGCATGACGCGGACACGAGGGGTCGGCTACGCTGCCTGCGGCGGCAGGAGGTAGAAGTTAGCCCCGACTTCCTCTTCCTCGAAGTCCCCCAAGATACCATCTTCACCGCGGATCGAAGCCATCCAGACTCTGCGCCTGATCCCGGGCGTCTCGAGTTGTACGCACACCTTGTACTCGGGCCGCTCGGTGTCGGGCACCACCGTGACCAAGAGCGCCGCAAGACTCTCGAATGCGCGCAAAGGCGTCTGCACTTGACGAAGCGCCGCCCGCCCCGTTGGTGCGCGCTTGCCCTTGGGTGTCGGAAACTCGAGGTACACTTTGGTCGGTCGAGGCAGGCGCTCTCCGGTGAGCGGGTCTCTCAGCTTCCATATGCAGGCTAGCGAGGCAACTGTGCCCTGGGACACGAACTGCGCTCGAGCTTGTTCCCGCGCCTCCCTTGCGGCCGCGATAGCCTCTGTCTCGAAGTCATCCCAGTTCACCATAGCGATACCTCCACAATCTCGGCGCTCCAGCTCGCGTCGAAGCACCCTCCACAGCATTAACAATCGGTGTGCTATCGGTTTGGCTTTACTACTCACATGCTCAGAACGTCCGACCGAGTGTCCTGCGTCCCCGATTTCGTACATGAGTCTGCGAGCGATTGGGGTCGCTCGGGCCAGCGAATCGACGCCGACGGCGGTTCAATTTCGATCCAGTGCAGCGCTATTTCAAGGAGATAGCCGACAGGACGGTCGCTGGCTGGAGCGGCGTCAAGGGCCGATGAATTGTGTGCGAGATTCGGGGCGCAGGACACGAGGTCTGGTGGCGGTTACCTGCGGCTCCCCTAGACTACGCTGGACCCCCATGTGCGCGACGGGGTTTGGAGGAGGATCGTGGCAGCGAGCAAGGTACGCAAGAGCCCCGGCGAATGGCGGCGGCAGCTGACCGCCGAGCAGTACCGGATTACACGCGAGAAGGGTACCGAGCCGCCGTTCAGCGGACGCTTTGTCGACCATCACGGAGACGGCAGCTACTGCTGTGTGGCGTGCGGGTTGGTCCTGTTCGACTCGAGCGCCAAGTACGCTTCCGGCTCCGGCTGGCCGAGCTTCACGCGACCCGTAGGACCCGACAGCATCGGCACGGAGCTGGACACCAGTCTCGGCTTGCGCCGGATGGAGATCCTGTGCAGCCGATGCGATTCGCATCTGGGTCATGTGTTTGACGACGGCCCGCAACCGACGGGTCGGCGCTACTGTGTCAACTCCGTGTCGCTGCGTTTCGAGCCTCGGGCCGCTTCGAAGACGGACTGCGAGGATTGACAGGCGGTGATCCATGCGTGACCGCTCACGGGGGATCTTTGCTTCAGCGACGGCTTCCCGGGCCCTGTCGTGCGCGGTCTATGTCCTGGTCGCGCCCGAAAGTCCGACTTCCTGCGGCCTGAGCGGTTACACCAATGCGGGCTAACGGAGGGTCCGACCCGCGGTTGTCAGCGAGCGCCGATCCGCGGGCCGAAGACGTCGAGCCCGGATCCGAGCGATCCGCCCAGCGTGCTGTGGAGGCGCCGGAGGATCGCTTTGCGGGCGAGCGTTCCGGTTCCGGTACCGCTCCAGCACGGCCGGCGCGGCCGGAGATGGCCGCGACCGAGGTGGACCTGAAGCGACGCTCGCCGGAGACGGCCGGTGAGTCAGGCAATTCTTCCGTCGGTAGCTGGATCGGCCGTGTCCTGGATGAGCGCTACCGGGTCACCGAGCTGCTGGGTGAAGGGGGCATGGGTGCGGTGTTCGTCGCGGAGCACCTGAAGCTGCGCAAGCAGGTCGCTCTGAAGCTGATTCGACCCGATTTCGCAGGAAACGGAGAGGTGGCCGCCCGGTTCGCCCGCGAGGCCATGGCAACCGCACGCTTCGAGCATCCACACGTCGCCAGTGCGATCGACTACGGCATGCTGGCCGAAGGGGGTGCCTATCTGGTCACTCAGCTCGTTCGGGGCCACAGCCTGCGGGAGCTGCTCGAGCGCGATGAGCGCCTTGGTTGGAGGCGTGCATGTGAGATTGGTGCGCAGATCGCCGACGCGCTGGCCGCGGCCAAGACCGAGGGAATCGTTCACCGCGATCTGAAGCCCGACAACATCCTGATCCAGACGCGCGACGACGGAAGCGACCTGGTTAAGATCCTCGATTTCGGCATCGCCCGTTTCGCAAGCGTGGAGCAACCCCACGGTCAGGGGCCCGCCGCGGTCCAGCTGACGCGCGTGGGCACGGTGGTGGGGACGCCAGGGTACATGGCACCGGAGCAGGCCGTCGGGGACGAGGTTGACCACCGCGCCGACCTCTACGCCTTGGGCACGCTCATGTGGGAGTGCATCGCGGGACGACGCCTGTGGAGGGCGCCCGATCTGACCGCGCAGGTTGCCAAGCAGTTCAAGGAGCGGACGCCCTCGCTGCGCCAATGGGATCCTACGGTGCCTAGGGAACTGGATGCCTTGGTGAGCGCGCTTTGTGCGCCCATCATCGAGCAGCGCCCCGATTGCCCCGGCCAGGTGAGGGACACGTTACGCAGGCTTTGTGTCGGGTCGAGCTCGCTGCCCGGCAGCCTTCCCCTGAGTGGCCAGATCGTGGCTCGACTGCGCCGGCATGTGCAGGCGGTTGCCGATGTCGTGCCGCGGCTGCAGAGGCTGCGCAACGCCAGGGCTTGGCCACGCCCACGCGTCCAGACCGGCGCACTGCTGGGGGCGGCCGCAGCGCTGCTCCTGATGGCAGTGTGGATCGTGTCGCTCACGGGCGGCGATGGGAAGGCGACGACCACGCAGGCGCGGGTGTCGCCGCCCCCCGGGGGTGCGGAGCCGCCTCCAGGTAAGCCTGGCTCTCGCTCGAACTTCCGGGCTGCAGCAAGGGAAGTGCAGCGCAAGTCTCCGGCGCCGCGCAACCCCCTCGCCGGCGGCAAGACATCGGCACCGCGGTCCGTGCGTCCCTCCGCTGTGAAGGCGACCGGCGGGCAGAGCGCTCGTGCGCGCGATCACGCTTCCGCGCAGGAGCGTAGAGCCGACGTCCAGGAGCTGATGACCGGGCACAGTGCTCGCTCCCGCCGCGCCGCCGCCGCCAGGATTGTGGCGCAGCAGCAAGAGAGCAGCTTGCCTCGCTACGTGCGCCGAGTCATCGCTCTCGAGAGGGCGAGCACGTGCAGCGAGCGACGCCAGGTCATCCATAGGATGGTGGACGACGAGGACAGTGCGGTGGCTCCCGCGCTGATGCGCATCCACGAGGCTTCCTGGAGAGGCTGCGGCTTTCTCGGCTTGGGCGACTGCTATTCCTGCGAGCGTGAGACCGCGACAGCAGCGCTGAGAGCCCTCGGAGCGCTCCCGCACGACCCACAAGGTTCCGGCGAGCGTTCCGGCGAACGGCGCTCCCGCGCGCGGCAGCTCGAGCGCCTGACCTCGAAACCCCGGCACGGGCTAAAGGTGCAATATCGGGCGGGGGACGATCGGACGGGCGACGACCGAATCGCGCCCCATTTCCGGATCGTAAACGTCGGCAGCAGACCAGTGCGCCTCAGCGATTTGACGCTTCGCTATTGGTACACGCGCGCGGGCGGGGGCAGGCTCCGCTACCGCTGCGAAGCGGCCGAGTTCGGCTGCGATAACGTGCGTGCCCGCTTCGTGCCCATTCGGCATCCGGTTCGGGGCGCCGACGAGTTCATCGAGCTCGGCTTCGCACGAGCCGCGGGTGTGCTCGCTCCTGGACAAGCGACCGGCGATATCCGCGGGCGCATCGTCAGGCTGGATCGAGGTCCGTTCAACGAGAAGGATGATTACTCGTTCGGAGAGCACGCGTCGTTCACCGACTGGGATCGGGTGACGCTGTACCGCGACGGTGATTTGGTGTGGGGGATCGAAGCCTGGCTGGCCGCCAAGCTCAAACGCTAGAATCCCAAATCTTGAATCCTAGGATCCAGGTTTTGGGTCTGAATCCGGAGGGACATACTCCTGCGGCAACGCAGAGCCCTCACCAAAGAAGAACTTCTCGAGCTCGGTCATCCAGATCTTCACGGCTTCCGGCGTGCCCGCCTCCAGACGGTACTCGTTGATGAGCATGGTGGAGTGTCCGATCCAGAGCTTCCAGCCTTCCTTCGATACCTGCTCGAACACGCGCTGCCCCAGGTCGCCCTTGAAAGGCGGTTTGTCCAGGCCGGGTAGCTCCCGTTCCAGCTTCACGCACTTGACTGTTCGGGACATGGCTCTTCTTTGTGGGTGCTGGCGGCTAGCGCGTCAAGCCGCTTTTCGTAGCAACCTGCTCGGTGGACACGACCCGAGGTGCGCTGCTAGTACAACGGCCCGGAAGCTCGATCCGAGTTTTTGGGCTGTTGTGCCTGAATCGGCAAGGAGTCCACGGACTTGTGATCCGTGGTACTAGACAGCAAAGGCGCTGTGCGGGTGGGGTAGGCTCAAGCATCCTGGAGCAATTCGGGCACCGATAGAATAGGTGAGGAACCCATGGCCGCTTACGGTGGGAACGGCAATAGCGATAGTCTGGGCGATACGGGCCCTGGCGGACGCCTGCGACGGATGGCGACGCGCAATGTAGTGCGCCTGGTCTTGGGGCTGCTCACCTTTGCGGCCGCTCTCAGCAGCTACTACCAAATCGAGCCAGAGCAGGTAGGCCTCATCACGCGTTTTGGAAGGTACGTGCGCACAAGTCAGCCGGGTCCCCATTTCAAGCTGCCGTTCGGCGCCGAGCAGCTGATCCGGGTGCCGGTGCAGCGTCAGCTCAAGGAGGAGTTCGGCTTTCGTACGGTGCGGGCGGGCGTCCGCACTGTCTACGGTGGCCAGGGGGAAGGGGCACGGGAGTCGCGCATGTTGACGGGAGACCTGAACGTGGCCGACGTAGAGTGGATCGTGCAATACAAGATCAAGGACGCGTACAAGTTCGTGTTCCGGGTCCGCGATGTAAGGGGTACTTTCAGGGACATGAGCGAGGCCGTGATGCGTCAGACTGTGGGCGATCGCAGCGTAACCGAAGTGCTTACGGTGGGCCGGGAGTCGATTCAGATCGAGGCCAAGGGCGCTCTGCAGGCCTTGTGCGACCGCTACGATATTGGGATCGAGGTCTTGCAGCTGGTGCTGCAGGACGTCAATCCTCCCGAGCCCGTGCGCGAGTCGTTCAACGAGGTCAACCAAGCGATTCAGGAGCGCGAGCGGGCCATCAACCAGGCATGGGCCCGATACAACTCGATCATTCCCGAGGCTCGCGGCAAGGCCGAGCAAGAGATCCAGTCCGCGCAGGGTTACGCCACTCAGCGGGTCAATCGAGCCAGGGGTGACGCCAAGCGCTTTTCCGCGGTTCAGCAGGAGTTTGCAAAGGCCCCCGAGGTAACGCGCGCGCGCCTGTACCTGGAAGCCATGAGCGAAGTGCTGCCCAAGGCTAGGCGCAGGGTCTTCATCGATGACAAGATCAAGGGCCTGGTGCCGCTGCTTCCACTGCACGCGCCCGGTGCCTCAGCAAAGGGAACCCTGCCATGAGCGCCAAGCCCATGCTGCTGACCGTGCTGGCTCTCGCTGTGCTGTTCGTGGCCGGCGGAGCGACCTACACGATCAAGGAGACCGAACAGGTTGTGATCACCCAGTTCGGCAGGATCTTCGGCGAAGCGGTCAAGGATCCTGGCTTGCACTTCAAGCTGCCCATGGTCCACGACGTGCATCGGTTCGACAAGCGCTGGCTGGATTGGGACGGCGATCCGAACGAGATACCGACGAAGGACAAGAAGTACATCTGGATCGACACCTACGCGCGCTGGCGCGTGACGGATCCAATCCAGTTTTACGAGCGTCTGCGCGACGAAGCGAGCGCTCAATCGCGTCTCGACGACATCATCGACGGCGAGATTCGCAATGTGATCGCCAACCACGCGTTGATAGAGATAGTGCGCAGCAGCGATCGCAACTTCGAGTTTGGGGACGAGGCTCAGGATCGCACGATGGAACAGGTCGCGTTCGTACCCGAGCTCGGGCGTGAGAAGCTCACGCGGCTGGTCATCGAGAAGGTTGCGGCCGTCGTACCCGGTTACGGCATCGAGATCGCCGATATCAAGATCAAGCGCGTGAACTACGTCGAGAGCGTGCAGCAGAAAGTGTTCGAGCGCATGATCTCGGAGCGCAAGCGCATCGCTCAGCGTCACCGCTCCGAAGGGCAGGGCAAGAGCGCGGAGATCAGCGGCAGAATCGAGCGCGAACGGCTCAAGATAGAGTCCGAGGCGTATCGCAAGGCTGAAGAGGTTCGGGGTCTCGCGGACGCCGAAGCCGCGCGCATCTACGCCAACGCCTACGACAAGAGCCCGGGCCTGTACGCCTTTCTGAAGACGCTCGATTCGTACCGAACCATCGTGGATGCGGACACCGATGTCGTCTTGTCGACCGATTCGGAGCTGCTGGGCTTTCTCAAGTCGCAGCGCTAGCCGGAGCCGTTACTTGGCCCGAAAGACGATCATTCCATGGGTCAGGTCGTAGGGAGACAGCGCAACCGTGACCCGGTCCCCCAGGATCACGCGAATGCGGAATTTGCGCATGCGACCGCAGAGCTGCGCCCTGACCACTGCGCCGGTATCCGTCTCGACCTCGAACTGCCCACCCGCGAACACGTTGAGGACCACGCCGTCCACCTTGACATGGTCATCTCGATCGGAGTTCTTTTCGAAGTTTCTTCGTTTTCTAGCCACAAGCTGTCCTTGCTTGAGCGCTGTCTTGCTTGAGCGCTGTCTTGCTTGAGCGCCGTCTTGCTCGAGCGCCTGGGTCCGGCTTACCAGTGCTGCTCGCCGCTAGCGCTGTCCGGCGACTCCTGGCCGTGCCCCGCAGCTACAGCCACGAGATGAGCGGCCGCCCTGCGACCAACGGCGCAGGACCTTAGCCTACCAGCAGTGTCGCGTCGAGGCTAAGCTACGAAAAGGAGTACGGATCCAGGGCGTCCCCGAGGGCTGGGTGTTCCGGCCGGCCGCTGGCGCCCGACCCCGTACCGACCTACGCCCTCTGGAACAAGCGTTGTACAGGTACGCCATGACGAGACTTGCAGGTGACTGTTGCCGGTTGACCCCAAACTCCGTTCCGGGTCACGTGCTCGCTACGCGAGCGTGGCGGCGCATCAGCGCGGCCCGGAGATGGATATGGATATGGATGGGAATCACCGTGGCCACCTGGTGCTGCCTTGTGGGTCCGCCACAGGCGTCTGCGCAGCCAGGGCCGATCCTGGACCTGCATCGTGGACCCCTGCAGACCTCGTCGCGCGTCACGGGGATGGGAGGAGCCTACACCTCGGTGGCGGAAGGGGTCGACGGCTACTACCGCAATCCCGCCTCGATCGCCAACCGCTCCTACGACCAGACTACCTGGTTTCATCCGAGTCTCTCACTCGACCTCATGCTGACTCCCATTGGAAACGTTGATTACGACAACGACGGCGTGGTCGTGGGTGACTCTTCCGAGCTTCGGAGCTACCTGGCCGGTCTGCGCCTGGCGTTTGGCGGCCTGGCTCTGGGGCCCGTCTTCTTGGCCCGGACTCAGACGGTAAGCGTGGACAACGGCAACGCGGTTTCGGCTACCGATCGAGAGCTGGGCGCTTCGGCCGGCGTGTCCCTTGGGCGCGGAACCATCGTGTTTGGCGCGGGCGCAGGCATTCGCACCCTGAACCTGAAACACGGACGTGCGGGTACCCCGATCGCAGTCCAGATGGGCCGGCTCGCGCTGCCCCAGGAGGGCATCGACTACAACGCCATGTTCATCGATCTCGGGGTCCTGTACAGGCCGGTCACGCACAACTGGAGGCTGGGCGGGCGTTTTCGTCTGCCATCGAGCGCCGAGCCGAGCCTGGCGAGTGTCGGCTTTCCTTCGGTGTACGGCGTGACGCAGCCGGCTCCCGGCGAGGTGAAGTTCCCGTGGGAGGCGGGTATCGGGATCAGCTACGAGGTCACCTCGGCTGGCCGCGCCCGCAACGCTCCCATCGGGGATTGGGACGAGGGCGTGCGGCGTCGAGTACGAGACAGCCGCTATCTGCTTTTCAGCTTTGACCTCATGATGGCGGGACCAAGCTCGGACGCTATCAACCTGGAAAGCTATCTGGCCGGCAGTGGGCCGATGCCGCCAGGGTACCGGCGCTCGGGCGAGGCGCTGTCCTTCGGGCTGCACGCCGGAGTCGAGGCCGAGATGATCCCTGACCGCCTGCGGGTGCGCGGGGGCAGCTACACCGATCCCGATCGAACCACAGGCAGCGTGGTTGGCCGCTACCACCTCACGGGGGGCGCGGACCTCCGGATCATCGACATCTGGGTGTTTCGCATCAAGATCGGGGTCGCCGCCGACATCGCGCCGCGCTATAGCAATGTGCAGATCGGTGCGGGTCTGTGGTAGGTACGGCGTGTGACCGAAACCGCGGAGCGCATCATCGGTCTGGCGGCGGAGCGCTTCGGGCGTGAGCCGGCCTCCTTGGCGCCGGATGATGACGTCTTCGATGCCCTTGGTATCGACAGCGTACAGGTACTCGAGCTGCTGAGCGAGCTGGAGCTCGCCTTTGACGTCGAGATTCCCGACTACGAGCTGCGTGATGTGAAGACCTTTGCTGAGCTGGCGGTGCAGATCGATCGCAGACTCGGCTAGTACCGCTTGCCAGGGGTTATGATGGATTCCCGCCGGCTCTGGCGGCCGCTGGCGGTGTTGCACCTCCTCGAATATGCGCTGCACAGCATCGAATGAACCGCAGTCATCGTCGGTGCGCCTTGCCAGCGGCCGACAGCCCTCGACGCCAATCGATCACAATCCCTGGCAAGCGGCACTGGTTCCCGTCGAGAATGGCGCCATAGCCGCTTTCGTCCTCGGCCCTGCGCGGTTTACGGGAATCGGTGTCCTATCCGGATCGGTGCTGTTGGGACACGGCACCTGGGCCGGCGTCGAGCCATTTCCTGGCGCCATGCTCCAGCCAGGTGCAGACAAGGCGGGCGGTCTTGAAGGCGGCCTGCTCGCGGTGTTGCCGCCACTGGGGGCGAGCTTCCGATCCGACGACATTGGTGACCCCCAGTACCACGGCGCACGGGATGGATGCGGCAGCTGCGGCCAGGGCGACACCAAACGCCTCGAGGTTTTCGACCGCGCACCCCGTCGTCGCCCCTAGCAGCTGGGCTGCGGAGTCGCTAGTCGTGATGCCCAGCGTATTGGCGACCCAAACGCTACGGCTTGCTCCGTGCTCGCCAAGGGTCTTCCGCAAGGCCGAATCCGTCCCCAGCACTTGGTCCGTGGCGGCGACGAGCGCTGCCTCGCCTCGTGCCACGGCGAGGTCGGCGAGCAAGACCCGCTCCGCCTGCACGAGATCACCCACCCGGAGCCCCGAGGTTGTGGGATAGGCACCGCAGCTGCCAACCAGGATCATGACACGGGGCTGCATGCGTTCGATTGCCAGCGCTGTTCCCGTGCTTGCTGCCGCAAGGCCCACTCCTGTGGGAAGGGCGCGCACGGTTGGTCCCGCGATCCTGGCCTCCATCGAGCGCGCCTGCTCCAGCGAGCCGGCTCCCCGGCGCTCCCTCGGGTCAAGCTCGCGCAGTTGCGACTCAAGGGCACAGAGCTCTTCGGGGTGCGCCGCGACGACGAGCACATCAACAGGGTCGCGCGTTGGGCTGTGGGTCAATCTCGGCCTCGCCGTCTGACAGGCGGTGATTTGTGCGCCGGGCTCAGTCTGTGACCCGCTCGCATGCTATGATTGCAGAACGTGGTGACCGCGGTTGATGGGCGAGTAGCGGGTTCACTGGCTCGTGGCAAGCTGGTGTACCGCTGGGACCTCGACAAGACCTACCTGCGGACTGACTTCGATACCGTGCGCGCCCTGTTGCGCACCGCATTCGAGCCGGCGCGCCGCAAGCGGACTGTGCCGGGTGCCGCACCGCTCATCCGGGAGCTGCGTTCCACCGACCCGGCGGGCATCTACATCCTGTCTGGAAGCCCCGAGCAGATGCGCAAGGTGCTCGAGACGAAACTGCGCCTTGACGGCGTGCGCTGGGACTCGTTCACGCTCAAACCCAGCCTGGCGAACATGCTGCGCGGACGCTTCCGCTACCTGCACGACAACGTCGGCTACAAGCTTGGCGCGCTGTTCGAGTCGCGGCGGGATCTCGCACCCGATCTGGACGAGGTGATGTTTGGGGACGACGCGGAGGCCGACGCGTTTATCTACTCATTATACGCCGATGTATGCGCAGGTAAGGTGCCGGAGGACGGCCTCATCGCCATACTGGAGCGGTCAGGGGTGCACGCGGCCGACATCCCACGCATCGTTCAGCTGGCGAGCCAGATCGAACGGCGAGACTTTTGCCGTCGCATCTTCATCCGGTTGGACCGAGTCTCGTCCCCGGAGGCTTTCGATGGCTTCGGCCAGCGGGTCTGCCCGTTCTTCAACTACTTCCAGCCGGCTTTGGTTCTACTGGAAATGGGAGCGCTCGATGCGGCGGCTGCGCTGCGTGTCGCGGCGGAGCTTGTCATCAACCACGGCTTTTCCTCCGACGCATTGACTGCAAGCTACGAAGAACTGGCGCGTCGTGGCCGGCTCGGCCGGCGCGCCGCCGACTCGTTGAAAGCAGCGTCCCGAGGGCTCGGCCAAGGTGACTTCGTGAGCGCGGCGCCCGCGTTGGAAGCGTTCTGCCGCGAGATTCCCCAGGCCACCCACGGACTGGCCAGCCTACCGCCTCCCGGACGAGGGCAGATCGACTACCTCGCCGTGCTCGCGAGCGATCGGGCGCGGGCCAAGGACGCGAAGCGCCGCGTCTTGCGCCGTCATTGAATCGCACCCGACGTCCAAAAAGGACGCGCAAGACCTGCCCTGTCGCTTCCTCGACGGTGCGGATCCCCCGCGCTAGGTTAAAGTTGGAGACGGACCCCTCCTGACCCTGGACCCCTCTCGGAGCTCGATGGATCACGCCAGCACATTCGCTGTGCGGGGAAGATGCGATAACTCCACTGCGGCCGTCGGGAGCGTGAGCCGCTCGTTGCCAGCCCGCATCGGTCACCAACTTCGAGGCGCCCCTTCGATGGGGAACGGAATGTCGGAGGCGGCTGCGGTAGCGGTCGATCCGCAGTCGAGGCACCGGAAGCGCAGTCTGCACTACCGGAGTTCTCGTCGCTTCGCTCCTGCGATCCCGGAGGATCGCCTGGAGACGGGGACGCGTCCGCCAGGGCGGGCGGATCGGGCGCTTGGACCGGAGGCTGGTGACCGATGCGGGCTGGCACTGGCAGGACAGACACTAGCCATCGGCGCACTGTTCTTCGCAGCGGGCTGCGGCGCAAAGACCGGGGTGGAGGTTCCCGATGTTGGTTTTTTGCCCGAGGTACCCGATGTGCCCTGCGTGGACGTGCCCTGGGACGGCCAGCAAGCCGTGGTCGAGCTGCAGACCCAGACCCAGCTGAGGCGTGCCGACGTTTTCTTCCTGATCGACAACAGCAACTCGATGATGGGTGAGATCGATGAGATTCGCGCGCAGCTCAAGGATCGGCTGGCGCCGGCAATCTTCGAGGAGATCCCTGACACGGAATTCGGCGTGGGCACGTTTTCGGATTTTCCATTGCCCGACTACGGTAAGGCTCCGGACGATACGCCGTTCTTGCTTCGACGGCGCATGACCGGGGACCTCGAGGCCGTGCAGGCGGCACTCCGCACGGTTCGCTTGGCTGACGGCAAGGACCAGCCCGAGGCCCACATCGAGGCGCTGTACCAACTGGCGACGGGTGAGGGGCTGGAGCGGGGACCCGATGACCCGAGTCCCGAGCGTTGGTTCGTCGAGCCGAATGTGGGCTGCCCCAAGGGTGGCTTCGGTATGGCGTGCTTTCGCCCCGATGCGTTGCCCGTGGTGCTGATGTTCACGGATGCGGTGATGCACGGCGGCCCGGTGACCGGTAGTCCGTACGAACCCGCGAGGCTGTACGGTGCGCGGGCTCATACCTGGGCGGAGATGCTCGAGGTGGTCACCGAGCGAAGCATGCGGGTAGTGGGGCTTTGGTCAGGGGAACGACAGCACAGTGTAGACCTGGTGGCGCTCTCGCGCGCGACCGGCGCGC
>JAKSBK010000452.1 GCA_022361155.1 Pseudomonadota bacterium | reverse complement strand
GGTTCGACCATGCGGCTCGGTTCGACCATGCGGCTCGGTTCGACCATGCGGCTCGGTTCGACCATGCGGCTCGGTTCGACCATGCGGCTCGGTTCGGCAGGGCGCCGGAAGCTGGTGACCGATGCGGGCTAGCTTAACACGTCGGCCACAGGTGGGAAGGGTAGTATTTGGGAGCCGCTAGTCTAGCTCGCGTGGGTGAAGCTGTTCCGGCGCACGGGTTCACTGTGCAGTTTTCCGACGGGTGTCGTCGCAGTCGGTGTAGACTTGGAGCTCGAAGTTCGCACCCGGTACGGGAGCTAGGGGCTCGCCATGGTCAAATCGACACGAGCGGTTGTCAGTCCAGTCATGCTCGCCTTGGTGTTCGGTCTTTGGACAGCCTCGAGATCGCTTGCACAGGTTGCCCCCAGGTTGGACCTGGCGCGCGGTCCGATGGCCACGTCGGGCCGCATCACGGGGCTGGCCGGGGCCTATGCAGGCATCGGCGATGGGCTGGAAGGCTATCGTCGCAACCCTGCAAGCATGGCCAACCGCGGCTACGAAGCGAGTGGCTGGTTCCACCCGAGCATCTTCTTTGCCGGTATGCGATCCGTGTCCAATATCGACTACGACAACGACGACGCCCGCTCGGCAACCGACCAAGGCATCGACGGCTTCAGCACCGGCCTCCGCCTTGCGCTCGGTCACTTCGCACTCGGGGCGATGTACTGGACGCGTACGCACACGGCGTCGGCGGGACCCTCAGAGCTCGATGCGCAGCATAGGGAGGTCACGTTCATGGCCGGTTTGGCCCTCGGTGAGGGCCGGATCTTGGTCGGGGCTGGAGGCGGTCCGCGCACCTTTACCTTGTCGGCGCCCGGTCTGCCCGACGTGGACTACCAGACGCTGTTTGCGGATGCCGGCATTCTCTATCGGCCCATGGTGCGCAACTGGAGGATCGGTGCCCGCTTGAGACTTCCGGCTTCAGCCAAGCTGGCGGCCGGCTCGCCCGGCGGCTACCCGAGCCTCGCTGCCAATCCACCGGGAAGCATGCTGGCGCAACCGCTGCCTTCCCGCGTGCTGTATCCCTGGGAACTGAACGTGGGTGCAAGCTATATGTTCCGCGCAGGCGAGCGACAGCGAAATCCCCCGATTGGGGGCTGGGATGCCTGGGGCGCGAAACGTCACTTGCCGGACCGGCGCTACGTCCTGGTGGCCGCGGATCTGACCGTGGACGGATGGACCTCCAACACCGTTGGGATGGAGAGCTACTTCGATGGTCCTGCCGGTCACCGGCCGGCTGGCAAGATGGGCATCGGTCTGCATCTGGGCGTCGAGAGCGAGGCCATCCACAACCGCATGCGGGTTCGGGCCGGTACCTACACCGAGTCGAGCCGCGCGACCGGCAAGGTCTTCAGTCGGGTCCACTTCACGGGCGGCATGGACGTGTACCTTATTGACTTGTGGCTCTTTGCCATCCGGGTGGGGGTCGCTGCCGATGTCGCGCCACGCTACAGCAACTTGCAGGTCGGCTTGGGTCTTTGGTAGCCGAGGCGGGTCTGCAAGTGCGTCCGCATGGTAGCCGCAGCTCGGGCACGATGACTGATGCGGTTTTTGGTTTCCGGATCGACCTCCGCCATGGTGAGCGTCATGCCTCGCGGCACGAACAGCGGATCGTAGCCAAACCCTCCGCGTCCGCGAGGCTGGAGCGCGACCCGGCCCTCACACACTCCGTGCGCGATCTGGACACGCGGGCGCAACGAGGCAGCCGGCTCCGCGAGTGCGAGCACGCAGCGGAAGCGAGCGCTGCGAAGATCCAAGGGCACCCGGTCGAGCCGTGCCAGCAGTGCGCGGTTGTTGTCCTCGTCGCTCGCCCTGGGGCCGGCGAAGCGCGCCGACACTACACCCGGAGCGCCGCCTAGCGCGTCGACCTCCAGGCCGCTATCGTCGGCGAGCGCGAGCAGACCGCTGGCGGTTGCGAGCACGCACGCCTTGTTGCGGGCATTGTGCTCGAAGCTCTCCCCGTCCTCGTCCACGCGCGGTAGCGAGCCAAACTCGCTCGGCGTCAACAGCGAAAGCGGCAGTCCCTCAAACAGCCGGCGCAACTCCGCGACCTTGCCCGGGCTGCGTGTTGCGACGAGCAGGTGCAGGCAGGGAGACTCGGTCATGCGAGCAGTTTCCCGAGATCGACGCCCGCCTTGTCGAGCACTTCGCGCTGCAACTGGGCGAGCTTGGGAATCGCCTGGCTTGCCAGTTCCACGAGGCCATCGAGATCGATCCGATCGATGGGCGCGCCCTCGGCCGTACCCTGAAGCTCGATCAAGCGGCCGGACTCCGTTCCAACCAAGTTCAGATCGATCTGCGCGTCCCGATCTTCGGTGTAGCAGAGGTCGAGCATCGGCTCGCCATGGACGATGCCGACGCTGATAGCCGCCACCGGTTCCCGCAGCACTCCTGCCCCCACGACGCCCCGCCGCCGCAGGCCTTCCAGCGCAAGACTCAGGGCCACGAACCCACCGCTGACCGCTGCCGTGCGGGTACCTCCGTCTGCGTCCAGTACATCGCAATCGATCGATACTTGCCGCTCGCCGAGTTTTTCGCGCACCAGCACGCCGCGCAGCGAACGTCCGACGAAACGCTGGATCTCGTGGCTGCGGCCGCCCAATTGGTTGCGGCTCTCCCGCCGTTGACGCTGCTGGCTGGCTCTCGGATGCATAGCGTATTCGGCCGTGACCCAACCACGACCGCTTCCGCGCAGGAACTCCTTGACCCCCTCTTCCACCGAGGCCGCGATCAAGACCCGCGTGCCGCCGCACGTGTAGAGCACGGAGCCCTCCGGAAAGCGCTGGAAGCCTGTCTCCAACCGAGCCGAGCGCAGCTGCTCCGGTGCTCTACCGTCCGCGCGCTTCATGCACCCGCTTCCAATGTGCTCGATCCGCGATCCTTCATCATATCTTCCCCGGCCAAAGGGAGCCATAGCTCGAATTCGGTGCCGGAGCCAGGTTCGCTGCGGCAGCTGAGGCGACCCCCGTGCGCGGCCATGATCTGCTGGCTGAGCGGGAGTCCCAACCCAGTGCCGAGCTTCTTGGTGGTGTAGAACGGATCGAAAATGCGCTTTTGCTCCGCAGGCGCGATGCCCGCTCCGTAGTCCTTGACCAAGACGGCCACGCCGGTCCGATCACGCCCGACGCGGAGCTCGATGCGCCCACCCGCGGGCATGGCCTCGAGCGCGTTGCGGAGCACGTTGAGCAGGGCCTGGCGAAATTGGGCTTCGTCAAACACCAAGGAAGGGAGGCCCGGCTCGGTGGTATGCACAAGCTCCACGTTGGCGGCCGAAAGCTCGGGCTGTACGAATCTCGCCACGGCGTCCACCGCCGCCGCCAGGTCGGCCGATTCGAAGTCCGGGTTGGGCAGGCGCGCTACGCGCAGGTACTCGCCGGTGATCTCGGTCAGGCGCTCGATCTCACCATGAATCGCGCTAAGCAGCGCTTTGGCCGCCGCGTTGGAGCCGGGCACCTCTTCTTCGAGCAACTCCAGGTTGAGCCGCATGCTATTGAGCGGGTTGCGAACTTCGTGCGTGACGTGAGCCGCCATTCTGCCGACGGCCGCCAGACGCTCGCTCTGAATTGCCCGCTCGGTTGCCTCACGCAGACTGGCGTCGCGCGCACTCAGCGCCGCGACCATACGCTCGAAGTCGCGAGCCAGGCGACCGATCTCATCATCCCGCGCCGGACCCAGATGACGGGCAAAGTCCCCCCGGGAGACGGCCTCCACGCGCTCCTGCAGGCGCGGCAGCGGCGACAGCACGCGTTGAGCCCACCAGGTTACTGCGACGCCCACCGCCAGCGCCACCAAGGCCAGCGCAGCCAACACCCATACGGACTGCATCTCCTGGCGGGAGACCGCGAGCCCCGTGGCTTCCACCTGCGTCTGAATCGTGGACCAAACCTCACGCAGTTGTCGCGCGCTGCTCTGCTCGCGCGCCCGCAAGTGAACCAGAAGCCCGTGAGCCCGCTCCTTGTCCTGGGCGGCAAGGGCTCGAAACAGCTCGTCGAAACCTGTGTCCCCCTCCCCGTAGGCGCGTTCCACCGAGGTGATCTCGGCCTGTAGACGCTCCAACGTACGCTGTTCGGCTGCCGGGGGATCGAGCCGATAGATATGCACGATCTCGTCCAGCGCACGTCGGATCGTGGCCGGGCGCACGCGGCGCGCCGTGTCGATCCAACGCTGTGTCGCGATCCAGTCGCGCTCGGGCAGCCGGTCGAGCAGTGTCCCGAACACCGCCTGAGTCGCGCGTGCCTCACCGACGGTCAGGGCAAGAGGCAAATAGCCGCCGTGCAACAGCCGCAGCGTGGCCGCGGTACGTTGGTGCTGAAGGATGCTGGCGACCAACACCGCGCCGGAGACGGTGAGCACCAGGGCGAACCCCAGAAAAACGCGGGTCGGAATTGACAGACGCGGGCCTCTTGCCACCATCGCGGTTTCCAGGTTGCCACAAAAGCAGGCGCTTTTCTTTGTGGCGCCGGATCAGCGGCCGAGTAGCCCCCTCAAGTGCACGTGCAGCGAGGCATTGGCCCGGATGGCCCTGCGGGCGGCTCGGCGCGCTTGTTTTCGCTGCCCCAGTGCCAGCAGCGCGTTCGCGCGACCGAGATGCACGAGCCCGGGACGCGGGTGGCCCGTCATGAGCGCCACGCCGAGCTCTTGCAGTGCTTCCTTGGGCCGTTTGCTGTGCAGATAGCCCATCGCCAACAAGCGATGGGATTCTGCTCGCGCGGGATCCACGAACCGGGCCATCTCGCCGTACCTAACGAGCTCATTCCACGCCTGCTGCTGTTCGAGCAGCGTGAGCAGCTCGGCCGAGACCTCGCGTCCGTGCTGATCCAGGATTGCCAGGGCCTTGAGAGCACGCAATCGCAACTGTGTGTCCTCGACGGCGCCGGCCAGTCGAAGCAGCGCCTGCCAGGCATCCAAGCGCTCTGGGTCCAGCCGGATCGCTGCATCGAGCTGCTTTCTGGCCGCGTCGAAACGGCGCCGGGCGAGTGCGCTGTGCCCCAACAAGAGCCGGATGACGTAGCTATCCTGGCCGGACGCGACGATCCGCTTCAGGTGTCGCGCCGCGACGAACGGTCTGCGTGACGCTACGGCTAGACGCGCGAGAACGAAGTGGGCGATCGGGTTCGCGGGATCCAGTTCGAGGGCGCTGCGCGCGTGCTGGGTTGCCTGCTCGTGCTTGCCCGCCCGGAAACAGCCGGCGGCGAGCCCCGCAAGCGCCGCCGGATTCCGGGGTGCATTCCGGGCTGCCTCCTCGAGCGCCGGCAAATCCGCATAGCGCGCGAAACGCACGTCAAACTCCTTCTCCCGCTTGGCAAGACGGCGCCGGCAGTGCGTGCGGAAGGCCCGATCAAGCTCGCCCGCTTCCGTGCCCAGCACGCTGGCCACGAGCTCGCTCGTGCGCCTGCCCTCGCCCCATCCCTTGAGGAGCTGCACGACCTTGCCGAAGCCGAAGCGCTCCACCACGTAGCGCACGAGCCTGTAGGACGCGTAGTAGGCGTCCATGACCTGCTCCATGCTCCCGGCGCGTGTGAATGCGGCGTTGAAATCGAGCAGCGAGGGAATGCGATCGTCGACGATCGCTTCCCACAACCGGTGGTCCTGTTCCCTCTGCCATTCATCACGGGCCACGCTGGTTTCGTATTCGGCCAACCCCTCGGTAAACCAACGTGGCACGCGGTTGCGAGACAGCTGGACGTGAAAGACGTGCGCCAGCTCGTGCCAGGTGATCTGGCCCCAGTTGAACGGGCCACCCGCTGGTGACAACACCGTCACTACTTTGCCGAAGCACACCCCTTGCACGCCAGCGCGGGGCAGTCCCGTGGTGCGCAGCGAGAAGTGCTCGGGGTGCGCGTAGAGCTCGACGTGCACGGGGCCCTCGGGCTTGAAGCCGTACCGCGCCGCCATCTGCCGGTAGGCTTGGCGCAGGGTCGGAACAAGGTAGCGCTGCAGCAGCTGGCGCTCGCTGCGATGCATACGGAAGCGGAAGGGATGCGCGTCGAACTGGACGTAATCCACATCGATCACGTCGTCGTACAGGTTCAGGAGGTTGAAAACGCGCACGTTGAAGCGGTCGCGCTTCCAGGCGCGTTGCAGTGCCCGTCGACCCTGCCGCTCGCGGCCCATGCGTAGCAGGTTGATGCCTAGGGCAGCGTGAGCCAGCGCATCGTCTGGGTCGATGCGCAGGGCTTTTTGGGCTAGCTGCACGAGCTCGGGGTAGCGGTGCTCCCATTCCGCGTAGTCGGCGATCGTGCTGTACAACCGGCTGTAGCGTGGGTTGAGGGAGAGCACGCGCTGCTGGGCGGCGGCAAAGCCAGGCTCGTCGTCGGCAAGGAAGCGCGCCGCCGCCTGTACGCTCAGTGCCAGCAGGCTCCGTGGATTCACTTCGAGCGCGCGCGCCAGATGGTGATCCGCCTGCTCGATGTCCATGTCTCGCAGGGCCATGCCTGCGCGTAGCACGTGAGCGCGCACCAGGTTGGGATTGATCCGCAGTGCCTTGCTCACGGCCTGCTCCGCGGCTGCGAAGTCGAAGGCTTCGGCCAGCCTGGCCTGACCAAACAGGACCAGCGCCTCGGCGTGATTTGGATTGCGGCGCAGCACCTTTTTCAGGCCAACGAGCGCCTGCCGCGCATCGTACTTCTCAAGGAACAACCTCGCCCACTCGACCTCGATCTGTGCCAGTTCGGGTGCTGCGCGGGTGGCATCCCGGAACGCCCGATTCGCGTCCTGCAGAGCGCCGAGCCCCCAAGCCGCCATCGCGACCAGCGCCATCCCGGGCCCGTCGTTGTCGCGGATCCGGTGGGCATTGTACGCCGCCACGACGCGGGCGAAGTACTTGCGTGCTCGCTTCCGCTGGCCGCGTCCGTCAAGCAACCTGCCAAGCACTACGCGTGCTCGGTGCGCGCCGAACCACGAGACCAAAGCACGTAGTGCACGCTCCGCCTCGTCCAGACGACCGCGAGCGATGAGCGCTTCGGCCGCCAGCGTGCGCGCGGCCGTCCGTAGTTTCTTGGGCCCCGCAACCCGCATCGCCGATCGGTATGCGTCGTCGTGGCGGCCGGTTTCGAGCTGTACGCGGGCCAGGCCCATCCACGCCTTGGCGCCCCCGCGCGAGCGCGTCGCCTGAAGAAACAGACCTTCGGCACGTTCGTAGTGCCCGCGGAGCAGCGCAAGCTCGGCCTGCCCAAGGCGCAGCGACGTAGACGTGGGCGCGGCAGGTTGTGCCGCTAGCGAGGAAGCGAACAGCAACGGTGTCGCAATGCCCACAAGGACGGTCCAGACGAACAACCGTGCCAAGGCAGCAACGGCTGTGCGCCGGGTCGCTCGCGCGAGCCCGTTGAAGGGGAACCTGCGCGTTTTTGTGAGCACTACCTGCCGGCCGGCGTGCACGCGGGTGGGGACGTTGTCGTGGGGTCTTGAACACAGCCGAGACCGGCCAGGGGATCGTAGCCGCCGCACCTGCCGTCGAGTCGACAGCATCCCGGAAGCTCGAAGCCCATCACCGTGAAGCCAGGGCAGCTGGGGTCGCGTTCGCCCGGTTGCGCCAGCGGAAGGCAGGTACCTGCCAAACGCGGCTCGTAGGCACCGAGATCGAGACCACACTGGCCCGCTTTGCCCATCGACCCGTCCGTGCAGCAGCTGCTGCCGAGCAGGGCGGCAGGGCAGGCGCCGCAGCCCGCCGCTTCGACCGGCGAGGCATCGCCGACCGGTTGAGCGGAGCCCGCGTCCAGCGTGTCTGCGTCGGACCGCATGCCGCCGTCCATTGCCGCGCCAGCTTCGGCTGTTCGCACAGGGACCGGTTCCACACCGACTCCTCCGCTGCCGGTTAGCTCCGCCTTGGCAGCTTCGTGCGCGTCGAAGCAGCCGGTGCAACAGCAAGCCAATGCGATGGCTGCAACTCGCCAGGCTATCGTCCCACTGTGCCAGGACCCTCCGGCAAGGGGTGTTATCCGCTGCGCAGGCGGGGATGCGTTGAGCGATTGCAAAACGGTAGCTTTCGTGTCCCAGAGGCGGCGCGCTGGCACACATCCGTCGACGCGGTGCCACGACAGCCGACACGCCGCCCCTCTCTTCTAGTGCAGTGTAGCGGCTGGCAGCGCATGGCGCACATGAACGAGCGCCCCTACGGCCCGCGCGCATCGTTGAGACGCCAGTCGTAATCCCCCTTTACGATGGGCGTGCTTTGAGGCAGACCCGCCAGTCGGGAGCGCGCATATCGCTTGAGCCATGCCAGCAGCGAACTCGCTTCAGTCTCGAAGTCCTTCCGGAACCAGAAGAAAACGGGCGACACCGCGAGCTGAGCCGGACCGATTCGGACGTGGCGCGGACTCGTGACAACGTTGCGAGCAAGTCTGTCCAGTGTTGCTTGCAGCGTGCGCTGGCGGAAAGCGTGGGGGTGCAGAGGCGGGCAGCTGCGTGCGGCGCAGTTGAGCGCCATGTGCACGCGAGCGTCGCGAAACCGCTTGCGGATGATGTCGTGCTCGATTTCATCGAGCGTGCGCCGCTCGCCCGCGATGCGATGCCGCTCCTTGTTGAAGAAGCCGGGAATGTCCATGACGCTGCGTAGCGGGTAGCGCCGTACGACCGAGCTGACCACGAGCGCGTTGTATGCGTTGAGCCACGCGGCCAGTGGCTCGGAGCTGCTCATGGACGCAATCGAGTGAACGAAGCTCGCGAGATCGCCACGCGCGTCTCTATCCGCTTTGAGCTTGGCATAGTTGACGCCTCGTTGTCCGGCACAGCGCGACAACACGCGCTCCCAGGGACTCGCGTCGAGTGCTCGAGCGTCCTGCGCAATCAGCAGCAGCGCAGCGGCGAGCGCCACGTCGCACAGGCGCGCAAGCCGGCTCTTGTGCTCAATCGCTGGTCTCATGGCAGGTCGCGCAGGCACTGCTAGAGGTCGTTCCTGCGGCTGAGAGCGTTACGTGGGGCCGAGTCAGGAGTCGGAGTCTCCGGAGCAAGGTGATCCGCACAGCGTTAGGGTACCCTTAGCACTGTGCCATGGGCACGCACCAACGCCGGGGAGATCTACTACGACCTGCGGGGCTCGGAAGCCGCCCCGGTGCTCGTTCTAGTGCGCGGCTTGGCATGGTCGAGTCGTTACTGGCTGACCCTACCGGGACGCTTTGCAAGCAGTTACCGTGTTCTGACGCTGGATAGTCGCGGCGCGGGCGCGAGCAGCGCTCCGCTTGGGCCCTACTCGATCGGCGCCATGGCAGACGACGTTGCCGCAGTGCTCGACGCGGCCGGCATCGGTCGCGTGCACCTCTTTGGTCTTTCGCTTGGCGGGATGATAGCGCAGCAGTTCGCTCTGCGGCATCGCGAGCGGCTGGGATGCCTCGTCCTCGGCGCCACCAGCGCCGGCGGC
>JAKSBK010000451.1 GCA_022361155.1 Pseudomonadota bacterium | reverse complement strand
CGGCGGCGATCTCGGTCAGGATCGGTTCCGGAAACCGCTTCGTCTCCTCGACGCGCGTCTTTGATTCCTCGACAAGCCGCCGCTGTTCCTCGTCGTGATAGAACACAGCCGACCGATACTGCGTGCCCAGGTCGCAGAATTGCCGATCGGCCGTCGTCGGATCCACGTTCTGCCAGAACACCTCCAACAACCGCTCGTAGGTCACCTTGGCCGGATCGAAGCGGATCTCAACCGCTTCCGCGTGCCCTGTCCAGCCGGCGGAGACCTCGGGATAGGAAGGATCTTCCTTCTTGCCCCCGGTATACCCGGAGACGACGGAGACCACCCCCTCCACCGCGTCGAACACTTCCTCCATACACCAGAAACATCCGCCCGCGAACGTCGCCGTAGCCAGGCCGTCGTCCGCAGCAAAAACGTGTCCCGATTCTCACACGCCTCCCACGGCACCGACCGCCAGCACGCCGGCCAGGATCACGCTCCGGAGCCAAGACCGGTGCCTCGTTGCGGCGTATGGCCTCGAGGTCCGCACTGTTACCGAGACGTCACATCCTCCCATAACGCACAAGGGTTCAAGAGACGCGGACGGCAAACTTGGGGGCCGCCCCCAATGGCGCATTGTGAATGAGGAACCGGACCTCATCGACCTGCGTGTCGGCGGACAGTTGCTCTCCCACGAACAACCCGCAACGGTACAGACCGGGAGACCATCCCCCTTCCGGAGGAGACAAGACAAAGTAGCCGGACTGATCGTTCATCGACATAATAACCTGATCCTGAGCGGAACCCCGTGGTTCTTCCGTCGTTTCCGTCGCTTCTAAAAAGCACTGGGCCGCGAGCGGCACCTCATCGTACGAGGCCGACACCAGCCGAAAGACCAGATAGATCTCCCGCTGCGATCGATCGAAGCTGTCGATGGGGTCGATGGGAATAAACACATGCTCTCCGGTTGGGAAGTCGTCCCGCATGACGTTTTTGGCCGGGATGACGTATCGAAACCAACTGAAATCCGCGTCCCTCCCCATGAGCGAGGCCCGCTCGTCCAGCGGGTTCTCCGGTTTCCGCGGCTCGGCGGCGAGCTTCTCGTACAACTCATCCAAGGTCATCCCTTTTGGTTTGGAAGGAACCTTTGATTTGAGGCGGTCGGCTTCCGGAACGTGGGGGCGAACCTTTTCAATCCACTCAGCCATTTTCTTTTTACTCAAGACGCGGGCATCGGGTGGAAGGTCAACATGTTTGTTGGCTTCTTCGAATTCAACCGCCGCCTCATACAGAATTTGAAAATGGACCAACGCGTCCGTCCATTGCTCCAACTCCACCAGACACAATCCGATACGAAACACCGTGTCCGCCTGTTCTTCGTCGGTTGAATCCAACGAGGACATCAATCGAAAGAACGGCAGCGCTTCTTCGCAGCGGCCCAGCTCCATTAACGAAAGCCCCAGCTGATGGGCAGCCGTGGCATCCCTGGGATTCAGCGCCAGCAGTTTTCGATAAATCGGTTCGGCCTCGGCATATTTCCCGGTCGAAAACAGCTCCCACGCGCTCGCGCGGATGAGGGCCCATTCCTTGAGCTGCTCGGCCGTCGCGTCCGGCGTATAGATACGGGTATAGCGCCTTCCCCGATCCTTGCCGGATCCATAGATGATGCTCAGCAGGTTTTCCGCGGGAACTTTCAGAGGAGAACCGGGAGGCAATTTCTTCAAAAGCGACTGAACTTCATCGTGTGCGCTGAGGTAATCCAGGACGTCGAAATACGCGCGGGCCAGGCCCAATCGCCAACTGAGCAAGTCAGGAACGAGTTGGACGGCTTTCTTATAGGACTCCAACGACTCTTCCAGGCGATCGAGTTATCTGAGTTCCTGCGCCATCCGCAAATGGATCAAGGG
>JAKSBK010000450.1 GCA_022361155.1 Pseudomonadota bacterium | reverse complement strand
GTGGATCAGCCCGTGCGTATCGTGGCCGGAAGCCGCGAGCTATTCAGTGGTCAGGTTTCGCGCACGATTGGAATACTCGCGAAGACTCTTGAGGAGCGGCTGGAGCCGAAGTGCATGTTTGATGCCGAGGTGCAGGTGGCGTTCTAGGCTGGATTCGGTGCCTTGGCGGTGCCTTCTATCGCGCTACGTCAATCTCCGGTCGCCTGCGGACGCGCGAAGCGCTTTTGTGCTCGCATCCGTGCGCGCTCTGCCTCTTGTTGGCGGTCTTTGGCGGGTGCCGAGGTGACCAGCGAGTCGATCAGCTTTCTCGCTGCAACGCTCACTTCGTCCACGGCCTGCTGAAAGGGCTCTTGGTTGGTCTGTGACGGCTTGGTGAAGCCACTGAGCTTGCGCACGAACTGCAACGCAGCCGCGCCGATTTCCTCGTCCGTAGCCGGTGGCTCGAAGTTGAATAGGGTCTTGATGTTGCGACACATGGTTCGTCGAAGCCCGGTCAACTACCGGGGAGCTGCGGCGATATTGCCACCGTCCACGGGAAACACACAGCCAGTGGTTCGTTCGGCCAATGCCAAGCCAACGAAAGCCTGTGCAACATGCTCGACAGTAACCTCCTGGCGCAGCAGGTTGGAACGAAAATACTGCTCGGGGCTGAGTCCGCGAGCCTTGGCGCGTTCGGCGAGCTCTGGTTCAGAAATGAGCTGGGTGCGAATCCGATCGGCATGGACGACATTCGCACGCACGCCGAGTTCACCGACCTCGACGGCGTACTGCTTGGCCAGCGCAACCAGGGCAGCCTTGGGCACACTGTAGGGGCCGAAGCCAGCTCCGGGGTTAAACGCGGACTTGGACCCGTTGAAGAGCAAGAACCCTCCCAATCCCTGCGCGCGCAGCACCTCCAGTGCAGCGGAGGCCAGCGCTTGGTGGGCGAAGAGATTGAGCTCAAAGCTCTCGCGCAGGAGCTTCGGGTCACAGCGATCGATCGGGCTTTGCGGTGCGAAGCCGGCGTTGGAGACCACCCCGTCGAGACCGCCGTACGTCCCCCCGAGCGGTGCGGCGCTGGCTCGAGACGCGCCCCGGCATGCTGGTCGATCAGTGGATCGAAGAGATCCCCTACCTCGAGACGCGACGCTACACCAAACGTGTTCTTGCCAGCTGGGGCACGTATGCATGGCTGGAGACGGGCGAGCTCCCTCCGTTGTCCCAACGCGTACCTCGGCTGTAAGCGCCCGCGAAAGAATAACAGTTCCCAATCACCCCGGGACGCATGCACCCTTGTCGTTGGGGTCCGGTACAAATCCGCTGTCGCAATGGCAGACATCGCCGTGCAGATGTCCGTGACCACTGCATTCCGCGTTCAGCTCGATGCAATTCTCCGGGTCTACCGGGTCGACTTCGTAGCCCGCATCGCAGACGCAAACGTTGCCTTCCAAAGAGCCATGACCACCGCAGACCTGGGGCTCGTCGAGGATGTAGATCTCCCCGTGCAGCAACCCATCTTCAGTCATACCCGTAACGAACGGCTCGAACGGTCCCGCCTGGAAGGGGAAGAACTCGGGTGCGCTGGCACCTTCGGCTACTCGGAACGGGATGGGGATGGACGTCTCTTGCGGATAGTAAACGCCACCTAGGTCACCTCGCTCGTTGAGCGCCGTGAGCCCGGTTCCACTTGCACCGGCGATTTGGTAGCGAGTCACGGTGTAGCCATCACCGGTGAGCTGAGCTGTGAAACCCGGGTTGATCTGATTGAAGTACCAGCTGTCCGGCGCCAGCCCCATGAACCCTACGATGGTACCCTCATCACTGATCTGGAAGGGGAACAGCCGGAAGGCTCCGGGGGCGGTCAGGTCCTCGAACGCACCGTTTCGATAGATGAAGCCGAGTGTTCCAAAGTCGTTGAAACCGACCACCACGCCTTCATCGTTGATGTCGGTGAAGCCGATATCGTCGAAACCTTCTCGAGCTACCAACGTCGTCTCACCGTTCTGCCACGAGTGAATGAACCCGTAGCGAACATCGTCCGTCGTGTCGTTGGGCGTTCCGTTGTCGTGCTTGAGCTTTCCGACGACGGTCCCATCCTCCCGCCCGCCGCGCATGACCGACCAAATGGCGCCGGGAATCTCAAGGGTCTCGAACGTCCTTGTCGCCAAATCGAGGCGCCAGGATTGAGTCGTCGCGGTCGGGTCGCTGTAGTGCTTGTCTCGAGACCAGCCGTAGGCGTATCTGCGTTCCGAGTCTACGAAGTTGATCGAGGTGGAGTTCCACCCAGGACGTCTAAAGAGTTCGTAGCCTTGATCCGTGACGATGAATCCGACCGATCCGTTGGAGGGAAGCGCATCGGCCCTGATATTGCCTCGTAGCGGGTTGCTGACAGTGCGGTAGCGAACAGAGAACTGCTCCGAGGCGCTGCCTCCGGCCGCCAGATCCCCGCGAACCTCGTAGGTTACCAACCAATCGCCTGGCTCTCCGGATAGGCCCATGTTGAAGTGATCGTGACCCAACGGAAGCAAGAGTTCGTCCGCCGCGTCGATGCCATCGCAGCTGGTCATGCCGAACACCGGGGGGAAGCCATCCTTCCAGACCGAATAGTGTCCCTCACCCGATGGCGAGGTGACAGCCACGAGCTTGAGCCGCACTTGATCGTCAACAAGCACACCGGCGTCCGCCTCCAGCGCAAGCCCCATGAAGGGAGCACCATGGGCCGCTGCCTCGCTGTTGCCCTGAGGAAGCCAAAAGGCGTTCTCGCCTTCATCCACGCAAAGCGGCGCAAAAAAATCGCGGCCCGCGTCGGGACGAGTGAAGGTCGCATCGGTGACAATCATGACGTTCTCGATGTCGAACAGTCCGTCGGTTCCTGGAACACCGTCAATCGTGGCCCCTTCGGCTTCGAGAAACACTTCGAATCCGCCACCTGGGGTCGGCGACAACTGCATCGCGAGGTCCGCGTGCCCGGACGAATACTGACGAAACCGGCACCGTGGGGACCTTCTCGTAGCGACCGCTTTGGCTCGGTTCAAGCGCCAAGCCTGCCTGCGCGAGAACTCCGTTGTGAAGACGTCCTCGTGCAATCCAGGCCTGAAACGAATGGGCTGCCCCTGATCCGGCCGCCCCGGCCCCAAGCGGTTGCGGCGGCCTTTGCGCACCCCGATCACCCTGCGGGTCGTGTTTTCGTAGCCCCAGTGCGCGACAAACCTTCCACGGGCCAACTTGTCCACACACGTCAGTACGGGCCTGAGCCTCCTGCGTGCGCGAATCCCCTGGATTGCGTGGCTCCCCGCATTCGCCACCAAGCTCCTCTGAAGCTCCTGGACGTGAACCGACACCCCCTCGGCCGGCAAGCTGGCACCCCCACGATCCTCGCTGGGAGCTGCGCAGGCACCGGCCATCAAGCTCAACCCCACCATGACGCGTGTTGCCCGCTGGGAACATCGGTACAATCTGTTTGCAGATACATCTTTCACGCGAACTTCTCCTACGACTCAGGCAGACGAGCCACGTCCAGCCCAGGTCCACGAACGAACCCCTGCCGCGGCCACACTGCGTATGCTGGACTGCGTATGCTGGCTCCGCTCCGTACACCGCCCGGAGCATACTCAGCCGGCCAATAAATGCAAGTTAATTGCTCTTGCAGTCTGGATGCACATTCCTTCGCATCGCAGCCGTTCACCGGGGGGCTTCGCCTCGACAACGGCCTCCCAGTCGGCTCTCTGGGCGTAGGCGAAAGATCGCGATGGAAGCTTCAGATCATGTCAAAAAGCATCGTCGCGGGATCTTGCAGATCTGGCGGC
>JAKSBK010000449.1 GCA_022361155.1 Pseudomonadota bacterium | reverse complement strand
GGGCGCGCAGCGCTTCGAGCGCATCGGATTCGCTCTTGGCGGGGGGAAGCTCGAGTGCCATCTCCCCGAGCAGGGCCTCGGGCAGCGTCGAGTGCACCAGATCGTCAAGAGAAGGGCATTCGATAGCTGCCAGCAGCTGTTCGATCTCGGTCGGAGTGGAGCCAAGATGGCGGTCCACGAACCGTGGGTAGCGAGCGTTGCCGGGCGATGGCGGGGCGGGGTTCATGCGCGTCACTCCTGTACGTCGGGCACCGACTTTAGCCTGCATCGGTCACCAACTTCGAGGCGAATCGTCGGAGGCAGCCGCGATAGCAGCCCCGGACGCCAGAGGAGCTCTCGGCGCCACGCCTTTCGTGACTCCGGGGGCAAGCGGCCGCTTGGCTCCGGCGATGCAGCGGAGCGCGGCGTGCTCCGGGCGACCCCGTTATTGCCTGTAGGGGTTCAAGTCCAATTCAGGCAGGGGATCAGGCTCGGGGCTGGTCTGTTCGCCGCTGCCACGCGGACTCTGGTTGCTGTGCCGGGAGCCCGCAGGCCGCGATCGGGCGGCCGATCGTCTGCGGCCCGCCGCCTTGGGGCGCTCCACCTTGGGCCGCGGTCGAGCCTTTTGTAGGTCCGAGCGCGATGCACGGCGCGAGTTCGAAACCGGGGGAGTGCGGCGGGGTCTAGCTGCGGGCGCTCTAACGTCCGCAGGCGGCGGTCCCGTTTGCGCCGGGCGTACGCGTGGAAGCGCCCGAGAAGTCGGCAAGGGCGGCGGGCCATCCGGCAGCGCTCGCGAGGGTTGGTCCGCAGGGTTCGGGGTCACTGTCTTGGATGCGGCGTTGTTGTGCACGGCGTTGGGCGCGGTAGTGCCGGGGCCGATCGGCGCGTGGATAGTACCCGGCTGCTGTTGTGGGGCAGGAGATAACAGGTCGCGCAGGCCTGCACCGTCGGTGGCCACGACCCATGCCGCGCCGCCAAGGACGGCCACAAAAACGCCCCAGGCAAGCCAGGTGCCCAGGGTCGGCCGCCGAACGCCCGCCAGCGCTGCCAGTTCAGCCTGGGTATCGGTACTGGTGAAGCGGCTGCCCGTGCCGCTGTGCGATGATCCGCCGTGGCTTCCCTCGGTCTGGCGAAAGATGCCGCTCGACGAGGGATCGGAGGGTCTGCGGGGCAGGGAAGGCTCCGAGAGCTCGACCAGCTCGAGCGCGCTCGACACCTCCTCGGCGTCCCCGATGGACTCTAGGCCGGTCCTGATTATGGCTTGATCGCGGGTCAGTTTCTCGTAGGCGAAGCGACGCACGCAATCGCGCACCTTGCGGTGGGATGCCAGGCCGCCAATCCGCCGAACGCCTTCCTCCAGCGCGTCGGCGAACTCGTCGGCGTCGGCAAAGCGTCGCTTGGGATCCCGGGCCAGAGCGCGATCCAGCAGCGGGTCGAGCTCCGCCAACGCCGGGTCGATCTTCGACGGGGTGGGAATGGGCTCGTGCAGCAGCTTGTGCAGCGTCACGGAGGCAGTGGGTGCCCGG
>JAKSBK010000448.1 GCA_022361155.1 Pseudomonadota bacterium | reverse complement strand
GTCGATCCCCTTTGAGCACCTCCCTGCATTCTTCACCGAATTGCGCGCACTCTCATCGAACTTCGATCGTCCCACTGCAAAAAACATCCCCTTTTTCAGCCCCTGCCCCAATTCCATCGCCACCACTTTTTGAGAAGTTACGTGTTCGGCCCTGTGTCGGTTTTCGATTGCGTTCCAGTAATATTAGATTATTCTATAAATACCACCTCTACTGATATGGGGCGCCTGCTGGAGTCGCGGCGCAAGACGAGTTTGGGGTGGGCTCGATGTTTCGGCATCGCCTGACGTGGACCAGCCAGCAGTCTGAACGAATTGCTGCGTGATCGGGAGGTATCCAGTTGCAGAGCCTCAAGGTGCATCCTCTAATTGCTTGCCCGCCGCGGCCGTACCTCGACAAAACGAGCTACCTGTTGCGGACCAGCGACGCCGTGTGTGTCGTTGGTGGGCTCTATCTGAGCTTCGGTTATTACGGCGTCGCCTGGGAGGGTGGCCATACGCTGGCTGCAGTCGTGGCTGTGCTCCTGTTTCAGGTGATCGCGGGCTCGCAGGGACTGTATCGCCCCTGGCAGATCGGGCGCGCTGTTACCGAGCTGCTTACGGTCGCGCTCTCGTGGAGCCTGGTGGTTCCGGCGCTCGTGCTCCTCGCCCTCGGGCTGCACCCTTCGCACCCGGATTCGCGGGTGGCCCTGTTGTGTTGGCTCTTGCTGAGCCCCGTCGCGCTTGCGCTTTGCCGCCGGTTGCTGCGTTTCGCGCTGACGGAATTCGGTGCGCTACGGACCTCGGTGGCGATCGCGGGCGCGTCTGCCCTTGGAGCACGCCTGGCCCGGAGCTTTCAGCAGGCGCCTTGGAGCGGTGTACGGGTGGAAGGATTCTACGACGACCGCGCTCGCGAACGTTTGGATTCCAGCGTAGGCTCCGTGCGCGGCAACCTGAGCGATCTCGTCGAGCGCGTCAACGCTGGCGCCGTCGACGTGGTGTATCTTGCTCTGCCGCTGCGCGCGGAGCCGCGAGCTCAGGCGCTAATCCATCGCTTGGCCGACACCTCGGCCTCCGTGTTCCTGGCGTGCGATTTCGGTGGGTTCGAAGGCCTCAAGACGGACTGGTCCAGCGTAGGGCCGATCCCTGTAATGAGCATCGTCGACACGCCATTCCAGGGCGCGTCCGGCTACCTCAAGCGGATCGAGGATCTGGTGCTGGGGAGCATCATTATGGGCCTGATCGCGCTGCCCATGTTGATCATCGCGCTGGGGGTGCGCCTGACATCGCGCGGACCTGCGATCTTCAAGCAGCGCCGCTATGGTCTCAACGGCGACAGTATCCGCGTCTGGAAGTTCCGAACCATGACCGTGTGCGAGGACGGCGACAAGGTGACCCAGGCGAAGAAAAACGACACACGAATTACCCGCTTCGGTGCGTTCTTGCGTCGCAACTCCCTCGACGAACTGCCCCAGTTCCTTCAGGTGTTGACGGGCGAGATGTCGATCGTGGGACCGCGCCCGCATGCCGTCTCCCACAACGAGGCCTATCGGGGTGAGATCGAGGGCTACATGCGCCGGCACATCGTCAAGCCGGGCATCAGCGGTTGGGCCCAGGTCAATGGTTTGCGCGGCGAAACCGAGACGGTAGAGCAGATGCGGCGACGCGTCGAGTTCGACCTGCACTACATTCGTAACTGGTCTCTGCTGCTTGATTTGCGAATCATCTTCATGACTGTATTCGGTTCCTCAGCACGCAAGAATGCTTACTGATAGCGTACCTACGGTGTCGGAACAGAAAACCACGATAAGGAGCGACGCAGCCATGACACAGCCACACGGGCTCGCACAGCGATACGCATGGCTTCTGGGGATCGTGGCACGCCTTTGCGACCTTACCTGCGTGGTGGGGGCGCTGGTGGCCGCCTGCTGGTTCTGGAACGAACCTTGGTTCATCAGCTACGCTATTGCGGCGTTTTCGGCATCGGTGCTTTTCGCGATCGTCGCGCCGTCGTACGGTCTGTACCGGACCTTTCGCACGATGCCTGCCCAGAGCGAGGTGCTGAAGTCCTGGCTGGCGTGGCTGACCGTGCTGGCAGTACTCTTGATTGCCGGATTTGCAACGGGCTACATCGAGCGCTGTTCGCGCAGCGTCTTGGCGCTGTGGTGCGGACTCACGCCGCTGCTGGTGGGCTTCTGGCGCTTCGGCGTCGGGCTGACCTTGCGCTGGCTTCGCACCCGGGGACGCAACCCGAGGTCGGTGGCCGTTGCCGGAGCTTCGCACGTTGGCAGGGCCCTGGCGCAGACCCTGCTGGGCTCGCCCTGGATGGGCGTCCGCTTCGCAGGGTTCTACGATGACCGTCACGCGTCGAGGCTGCGTGAGTTCGTGCGACCCGGCGAGCTCGAGGGCAACCTGGAACAGCTGGTAGAGCGGGCGCGGGCGGGCGAGATCGACGTGGTCTACGTCGCGCTGCCGCTGCGGGCGGAGCCCCGAATACAGTCCCTGGTTCGAGCGCTGGCCGATACGACAGCCACGGTTTCCTTGGCTTGCGATTTTGGCGGGTTCGACCCCCTGCAGGCGCGCTTTGGAGCCGTCGGTGAGATCGCGGTGATGGGCATCGTGGACAAGCCGTTCTCCGGCGTGGAGGGCTGGCTGAAGCGGTTGGAGGACCTGGGTCTGAGCTTGATACTTGCGATCCTGGCCGCGGTACCGATGCTGTTGATAGGGTTCGCGATCAAGCTCAGCTCCCGCGGCCCGATACTAATCCGCGAGCGCTGTTACGGGCCCAACGGCTCGAGCCTGAACGTCCTGCGTTTTCGCACCAGCGAGCTGGTCCATGGCACGGCGCTGGAGGGAACGGTGCTGCGCCGCACTGCATTTGGGGACTGGCTGCGGCGCGCCAAGCTCGATCGGTTGCCGCAGCTGCTGCAAGTGCTGGGCGGCAGCATGTCGCTTGTCGGCCCGCGGCCGCTGACGCGGGAGGCCCTCGAGACCTACCGCACGCTGCAACCTCCGGCGATGCGTCACCATCGCGTGGCGCCCGGAATCATAGGTTGGGCGGAGGTCGATGGCGTGTTCGAGCTGGACGCGGTCGGGTCGACGCAGCAGGGCGAGGTGGGCTACGACGTCGGCTACCTGCGTAGCTGGAGCGTCGGGCTTGATCTGGCGATCATGTGGAAAGCGGTGCGGCAGGTGGCGATTGGCCAAGGCGCTGCGCGCCGGCCGTCAGCAGCGCGGCTTTCGCACGTGGAGCCGCGCCGCCTTCCTCGGTCCGCGCTCCGCGATAGCCTCGCCGATCAGGCTTGATCCGCGAACATCCGCAGACCGCGTGCTGGTTTGTCGAAGCGCGTTGCTGGTTGTCGAAGCGCGTTGCTGGTTGTCGAAGCGCGTTGCTGGTTGTCGAAGCGCGTTGCTTGGCGACACGCGCGCTCTGTGCCATCATCGGGCTCCGTTGCTGTCTATGCTGCGACGACGACTCGCTTGCTGCGTAGCGCTCGCGCCCGGTTGCCGGTCATGGGCACTCGTCTTGTGTATAGGGGCTGCGGCCTGTGGTTCCGCCTTCCCACCTGCCCCGACGATGCCTACGATGTCGTCCTCGATGCTGCCACCGCCGAAACGCGGCTTGTCCCAAGACCCACCCGAGCGTTTCGTGTTGAGGCCAGGCGACGTCATCGACGTCACCACCGTCTCTACGGAAACCGAGGAGCATACGGAGCTCATCGTCGATGCAGCCGGTTTTGTACGGTTGCCGCTCGTGGGCGAGGTCAAGGTAGGGGCGCTGGGTTTGGGACCCGCGGCTGCCCTGATTCAGGAGCAGCTGCGACGCTTCGACAAGTTGGCCACCGTGCAGATCAAGCTCAACGAGGCGAAGGGGCAGCGCGTAACCTCGCTGGGTGCCGTGGCGCAGCCGGGCGCAGTATCGCTGATTCCAGGAATGAGGCTTGCGGATGTGATCGCACTTTCGGGTGGACCCGCGGTTCGCACCGACGCCGAGGGACAGGCCTGGCCGCTTGCCGACCTGGCGAACGCCTCCGTCTACCGCCAAGGGTACCGACTTCCCGTGGACGTGAACAAGGCGCTACGTGGCCACAAGAGCCACAATGTCCTGATGCGAGCCGGTGATTCCGTCTTCGTTCCACCGCTGCGGCTCCTGGACGTGAGCGTGCTTGGTGCCGTGGGCGGTGCGACGGCGGTGCCGTATCGACCCGGCCTGCGTCTCACCCAGGCATTGGCCATGGCCGGAGGCCCGACTATCGATGCGGACCTCGGCGATCTACGCCTGTTGCGACGCGAGGCCGAAGGGACCCGGGTCTATCACGCCCGGCTCGACTCGATCGTGAGCGGGCAAGCTTCCGACATCGCCATGCAGCCAGGTGACGTGCTCTACGTCACGGATCATCCCATCGCCGATTTTGGCGAGGTGCTGGATAGGCTCGGCCCATTGATGTCCATGAGCGTGAGCGCGCTGTTTTTGGCTCTGGCAATCGCTGCCAATTAGGGCCCGCGGAAGAATAACTCGTGTGTTTCGGTGAGGACTGGGCACCGCTGGCGCGCGTCCCGAAGCTCCGGACCGAGCATGGCGCAGCGCCGCGGGGTCGGATGGCGTGTCGGCGAGTGCTCCCGAGCTCGATAGGCACGCTCGAGCCCCCCTCGAGGGCGGCGTGGACCGCACCGATCAGCTCGGCGGTAGAGGCCCCCTGCGAGGTGCAGGTCAAGGTGCTGAAGACTAAGCACAAGGCCAGTATTCTGTTCGTTCGCTTGCGGGAGAGGTGCATCGAGCGGGGTGAGCGGGCTACCGCAGTGGGCGCAGGTCGCGTTGCAGCCGAAAGGCGGACACCGCTCGGATGCGCTTGTCGAGCTGGAAGGTCTCGCCGCCTGCGTGCACCACATCGAGTGACGACAGGCGCAGGTCGCGCATCGCAATGCGCATCGACTTGTTGACCGTGGGCGCAGTGGTGCGCTTGATCTCGAAACCCAGCCGTCGTGCTCCTCTGACGACCAGCAGATCCAACTCCGCACCCTGATGAGTGGCCCAGAAGAAGCTCTCGCCGGGGCCAGCGCCGATCTTCAGGAGTATTTCGTTGAGCAGGAAGCCTTCCCATGAGGCTCCGAGCTTCGGGTGACCCTCGAGCGAGCGCCAGTCCGATATGCCGTGCAGGGTGTGCAGCAGCCCGCTGTCGGCCAGGTAGACCTTGGGCGCTCGGACTTGCCGCTTCGCCAGGCTTTCGTGCCAAGGCTGCAGCTGGCGCACCATGAAGGTCTCGGTGAGCAGATTGAGATAGGTCTTGGTCGTCGTGGCGGCCACCCCCAGCGAGGAAGCGACGGCCGAGGAGTTCCAGGTCTGGCCGTGGTAGTGAGCTGTCATGGTCCAGAAGCGGCGCATCACCGGAGCCGGTATGCGCGGAGAAGCGAGGTTGGGCAGGTCGCGTTCCACGAAGGTGCGGATGAATTGCTCCCGCCAGTCGCGGCTTTCCTGTTCGTTGCGAGCCAGGAAGGAGCGCGGAAACCCGCCGCGAAGCCAGAGGCGCTCCAGGGCCGCGTCACCTACCTCCTGAGCACAGAAACCCGGCAGCTCTACATAAGCGATGCGCCCGGCCAGCGTTTCCGACGACTGCCGGAGCAGCTCGGGCGACGTGCTCCCTAGGACCAGGAACCTGGGCGTGCGGGGCCGGTCCGCCACCACACGTAGGGCTGCGAAGAGCTCGGGGCGGCGCTGCACCTCGTCGATCACTACCAGTCCCCGGCGGCGCAGTAGTGCTGGTATGGGGTCCTTTAGCCGGGCCAGATCAGCCGGATCCTCGAGGTCAAGGCGCTCGCTCTGCCCCCGTGAAGCTCCGGCATACTGCAGTGCGAGGGTGGTCTTGCCTACCTGGCGTGGGCCAAGCAGCGCCACGATTCGATGGCTGCGGTGCAGACGTCGAATGGTGCGCAGGTGCCGCTTCCGCTGCAGGATCACGTCTTCTTTCTACCATGAAAATCCTCGATCATATACTGGGATTTCCTGGTGAGCTGCACTATCTGCTCTTATTGCCGTCGGGACCGGCCGCTCCAATCCGTAACCGCAAGATCCCTGAAGTGCCGAAAGTCCTTCGTATTGCCCGTCACCAAGGTGAGTTTCGCTACGGACGCGATGGCTGCGATTTGTCCATCGACATACGGTGTCGGCTTGCCCGCGCGTTCCAGCCTTGCTCGTTCCGCCGCGTGCCAGGTGGCGGCCACCTCATCGTAGGGAAGGATCGGAAAGGCGGGACGGACCACGTCACGCAGGTACGCCTCGAGTGCCCGGCGCCGGCTGCCCGGAGGCAAACGCTGGCAGCCGTAGCTGAGCTCGTGCCAAACGGGTGCAGGGATCGCGCAGCGATCGGCGTGCCTCTCGAGGCGGGCAACGACGGTAGGGTCGGCAACCTTGCGTACGGGTACCGAGATCACGTTGGTATCCAGCAGGAAGCTCGCGCTCAAAACTGCACCCGCCGTCCGCCAGAGGCGTCTCGAAGCGTTTGCAAGAAGTCTTCGTCCAGCCCGTCTTTGCCAAGGTCGTAGCTGGCCGCGAACTCCTTGTATGCTTGCTTGAACGCGCTTCTCCTGCCCTTGATGCGTTGATACTTCTGAATCGACACGAGCACCGCGACGGGTTCACCCCGGCGCGTAATCTCGACCTCCACGCCGGCTTCGGCCTGGGTGAGCAGGGCCGAAAGATCCTTGCGAGCGTCAGCTACGGAACAACGCTTGGCCATGACCATAATGTACATGAAGATGTACATCTCGCCCAGTACCTGGGCCAAACGCATCTCGTAAGTTGATTCATGGTTCGCAATGATAACGGCACTGGACGATGTCGATCGTGTCGTTGCTGACCGCGTACCTCACCGGGTGCATCGAGCGCGAATCATCCTGCTCATTCGGTTTGACGCTGGCGCGCAGGCTGCCGCAGTGGTTCAGCCGGCGATGCCCAGCCACAACGCGATGGCGCGGCTGACTCGAGTCATGGCAGCGTCCTGGAGACGGCCGATGGGCTCACCGATGCGCTCGCGGCGCACCGTCGTGACCTTGTCGACCATGATCTGCGAGACGCGTCGCAGTCCCGTGCCAGGCTCGGGCTCCACCGTGATGCGAAACAACGGAGCGTCGATGATCGCGCTGGTCACCGGCAGGACCGTGACGCTGGCGTGTGTTTCATTGAACAGATCCGACTGCACGACCAGGGCGGGTCGCGGCTTGCCGTAGTCTCCGGGGACAGCGACCACGACCAGGTCACCGCGTGTCATGCGGTCCAGTCTTCGGCTGGTTGCTGCGCTTCGATCCAGTCGAGGACCTCATGCTCGGCTTGGTGAGCCTGGGCCGCGATCCTACTCTGCCGGCGGCACTCGCCTGCAAACCCCCGCGCGCGCGTGTCGGGGACCCAGAGCTGGACCAGGCGCAGGCCGGCGCGCTTCATGCGCTCGCGGTAGCGCCCTACGCTGGCACGAGAAGCCTGCTTGCGACTCATGACATGATATATAGCATGACGCCTAGTTCCGCGCTCGCAAACTCGCCGCCGCGCTCGGATGTGACGATCCGCGGCAGCCAGCCGCGATGTGTCTCCACAAGGAGGTCGGTTACCACTGGCGACATTGATTCCCTGGGTCCAAGGGCAGCGCGAACCTGGGTGGCCTGAGCCCCAACCCGGGTCAGCCCGGGTCGCCCCAACCCGGGTCAGGTCGGGTCGGGTCGGCGGCGCCGGACCGAACCCGGGTCAGGTCGGGTCAGCCCGGGTCAGCCCGGGTCGCCCCAACCCGGGTCAGGTCGGCGGCGGGGAGGTCGCGGGTCAGCCCGGGTCGCCCCAACCCGGGTCAGGTCGGCGCCGGACCGGGGGCTGTCGGGGGTGGTCGCCGGCGTGGTGGGGCTTGGGCGTCACCGGCGCCAGTCTTCTTCGATGCGGTAGTCTCCATCGGGCTCGGTGCAGTCCTCGATGGCTTCGGCCTGGCCGTCGCTGAGCAGGCCCAGCTGCTCGGAGAGGTGCTCGAGCAGCGTTTCGACCGCGTCGTCGCGACCGCTCGCAAGCGCCTTGGCCACAAGATCGGCGACCGTGCAGCCCGTGTGCGGGCCGTGTCTGAGCAGCTGGTTAGGGGCCAGGCTGTCGCAGTCGCCTACTACGACGGTGAAACTCATGTCGGAGTACCAGCAGGCGTCCATGGCGTCGATGATGCCGTCTCCGTCCACATCGGCCGGATACTCGTAGCTGCCGATGTCGCAGGGACCGATCCTGGGCGTGCCGATCTGGTCTGTTGCCATCCCGCACAAGCCGGCCGCGTCGATGGCCGGGCTGCTCGGCAGAAGTGCATGCGTCCAGGTCGACCCGCCGTTGTCTGCGAGCGGACCCATGACCGGGTCGAGCCCGAACATGTCGTCGAAACCGCCGCGCAGCGGGCACTTGGGGTCACCGACCAGGTTGTGGCCCCCGGAATCGCGCCATCCGCCTCCACAGTCCGGCCAGCGGCTAGCGATATTGCCGGCAACGATGCTGGAGGTCACAACCTCCGATCCAGGCCCAAGATACAGGCCACCGAAGCTTCCGTCAGTCCGGTTCTTGGTGATGGTGCTGTGTAAGATCGTTCCGGATCCATCGAGCCACATGCCACCCGTGCTGAACCCGGCCGAGTTTTCGCTGATCGTGCTGTTCACGACGTTGAGCTCACCACCGATATTGCCCAAGGCGCCGGCTTGGAACAGGGCGTGATTCCAAGCCAGCGTGGTTTCGGCCAGGCTCAGTTGACCTTGCGAATTGAAGATCCCCGCGCCACCCGCCGCGCTGTTGTGGCTGACCGTGCTGCGCTGCAGTGTCAGCGTTCCCTGGTTGCAGATGCCCGCCCCGTCGCCTGCGCTGAGCAGTCCGCCCTGCACGGTCAGGTCTTTCAGGATCAGGCTGCCCGTGCTGCTTACCGAGAAGATCCGGAACTCGTCGAGGCTTGCCGGATTCCGCTCGATGGTCGCACCATTGCCGTGGATCACGATGGGTTCGACGATGAGCGGCATCCCGTTTGCTCCGCTGCAAGGACCCTGGCTCTCAGTATTGTTGGCCGCGTCAAGCACGTAGTAGCCGTTCGGGACAAGCTCGATGGGCACGCTCGAGCCGCCTTCGAGGGCAGCGCGGACCGTCTCGATCAACTCGGCGGTCGAAGACCCGTGCGAGGTGCAGCTCAGGGCGCCGAAGACTACACACAAAACCAGTATTTGCCTCCGTACCGCCCCGGCTGCGCGCGCAGCTTGCCGTCTGCGCTCGAACGAGTTCGCCATGAAGCACCCTCCGACTGATCGCTCACGTAGCCCTGGACGCTCAGAAAACCTCAGGGATTACGTGGCCAGATCACGTTTAGAAAGGAATTTTCTCTACACAATGTAAGTGTGCAAGATCCAGTCGACGGTGCAAGAGGTTTCTGTGCGCATGGGTACGCAGCGCAAATTTCCTCCTACCTTCCGCGACGATTCGCGTCGAATGGATCGTCAAAAAGAGAGCATCGGAGTGGGTGTCCTGGCGGCAACATCCCAGCGGCGAGGCAATCACATGGGGACAGAAACCACCACAGCGACGAGCAGCACGGGCCGGACCGGGACGAACGCCGCCCCTGCCCGTCGTGCCCCAATCAGGTACCACCTCCTGAGGAGGTGGTTTGATGAAGGCCCCTTGAAGGGGCCCGGTTCGGGAGGAAGGCCCTCCGGGCCGGCTGTTGCCTTGCCCCTGCCCGAGCTCTCATCGATCGCTCGTCATTGATAAGGCTTGACCAACATCGAGCGCCTCGGCCATCACGTTCCCGGGCAAGGGCAGGGGCAGGAAAAAGCACCACGGACCGCTCGAAGCTTGACGAGTCTCACCTCCAGAGGCGTGGCTTACCGGAGGGAGTTGGAGTGGATGTCCCCGTGCACCCCGGGCGCCTAGTGTCGCGCTCGGCGTTTCTCCCCTTCGTCGCTGCGGGGATCCTCGTCGTCGCAGCGATCTTCCTCGATCCGCTCGTCTTCGTCCCTGCGCCAGTCTTCGTCCCTGCGCTCGTCCCTATCGCGTTCGTGGCAGCGGTCGTTCTTGGGCTGCTTTTCGTAGGCCCCGATGTCGCAGTACGCCATGCCGTCGCCGTCGCCGTCGGCCGGTCGCGGCTGGCCTCGCGCATCGGTAGCGGTGGGGGGGTTGCAGTCCCCCGCTGCGTCAACAGCGGGGCTCGCGGGAGACGGCGCGTCGGCATCCAGCAGGGCGTGCGTGTGCGTCGGGCCGCCGTTATCCTGAAGTGGTCCCAGGCGGGGATCGACGACACCCACAATATCGGTGCCAAGCGGAGTGAAGCCGCAGCCGGTCGCGTCGCCGATCAGGTTGTGGCCGCCGCTCGCGGGCGCGCCGAAGCAGTCGGGGGCTGTGCCATCGTCCGTGTTTTGCGCCACGATCGTGTTGACCAGCTGCAGCTGTTTGCCTTTGTTTTTCAGGCCTCCGTGCTTCTTGCCTGCCGCGTTGCGAGTAACCGTGACATGGGTGAGCGTTGCGCTGGCACCGGTCACGTTGCTCATGGCGCCGACGTCGCCGGCCGCCGTGTTGCCGCTCAGGGTGACGTTGGTGAGCTGCGCGGTTCCGTACAGGTTGACGATAGCTCCGCCGTTCTTCGAGGCCTTGTTCTCGCTCAACGTGCTGCGATCCAGATGGAGCTCACCCCCTTCGTTGAATACGCCACCGGCATCGAAGGCTCGGTTCGTGCGAACGCTGCTGTCTGTGAGCGAGAGCTTGGGCATCAGCTCGCTAAAGCGCCTCAGGTTGTAGATGCCACCTCCGTGCGTGAAAGCTTCGTTTTCCTCCACGCGACTCGTAGTGAGCGTGGTCGTGCCGTCGCCCGCACTGCCGGTGCCTTCGGGCGCCACGTTCGCGATGCCGCCTCCGAGATGGGCGCCGTTGTCGCGAACCGCGCTGCGCACCAGGGCCAGCTTGCCGGCGTTGCAGATGCCGCCGCCTCGCGAGCCGCTGGAGGTGCTCAAGAGCCCGCCGGTCACGGTCAAATCGTTGAGCGTCAGCGAAGCGTTTGGGTCCACGTAGAAGATGCGAAACTCTGGACCGCCGCTCCTGCTCAGCGTGAAGCCGTTGCCGTGGATCGTGACGTGGCTGCCGCTCTTCACGACCAGCCCTGTGGCACCGGCGCAAAGCTCTTCGCCAAGTGGCTCGGAATGCGGGGTGCTCAGGTCCAGCGCGTGGCTGCCGGATGCGAGGCTGATCACCGTCTGTACGCCAGTCATGTTCGCGGTGTCGATGGCCTGCTTCAACTCGGCGACGGTGCTCGCGATAATCGTGTTGTCCCCTGTGCAGCTAGCCAGCAGCAGGGACGCGCTCAACAGACCCCATCTTGGATATCCCATGCCCAACCTCACTCAGGCGTGAGGTATCCAGCATGACCGTATTTACACAGCTATGCAAGATATTTGTGCACAATTAGGCACATGAGGGATTGCTGCGGCAAGTGATCGTGCAGGACGTCGCGCTTACGGAGGCGCGACGGATAGTAGGTAGTTTCCCCCGCGGTCGGCCGATACTGGTCGGCGCTGGCCCAAAAGAAAGGGCCGGCCCCTGTACGGGGCCGGCCCTTAGGTGATGCCTACCTACCTGCAGCCTCAGCGACTAGTGCGTCGAGATCGGCTCGGGGTGGGACACGGGGCAGCGGTATTCCAGCTGCAGGCTGGGTTCCAGGGATGGCTGGGTCATACCCGTAGCCACCTTGGCAGTCAGCTCGCCGCTGTCGATCTGATTATTTCCGTTCCCTAGGTCTGCGATGGGGTCCTTCCAGAGCCACTGCGTACTATCGTCAGCGTTCGTCGGAACGTCCGTCGGAAAGTCCCACGGGTGCGCATCAAACAGCCCGTAGTCCCAGAGCCCATCCTGATTATTGGGCTTGTTCTTGGTGTTTGGAGGCTCCCATAGGGCGACGTCCCAGTGCAGCTTGCCGTCGCCTGCTGGCATTGGTGCGGCGCGGACACCGTCCAGGTCAACGCACTTCTTGAACGGCCGGTAGACGCAGAGGCCCGCGACAGTTTGTGTAACAGAGGTTGGGGTGGGATTCGGGACGCGCGGATCGTCCTGGCAGTCGGCGGATCCTGTGCACCCATCGCCCTGCTGCACGCTAAGCGCTCCCGCGGAGTCCATTTCCAACCAGCACGTCACGGCCGTAGGCGTGATGGCATCCGATTGCTGAACCTTGGCAGCGTACTGCAGCTCCGGGCTGTGGTCATGGTCCTTGTCGACCAACCAGACGTACGTTTCGGGGCTTCCAGTTTCTGGGACCACGCGGGTTTCGATGTTTACACCTGGTTTCGTCGGATCGGATTTCTCGGGCAAGTTGACATGTAGTTCCTTGAAGGCGCAGGTCTCGACGTTCTTTACGCTCTCATCCTTCGCGGCCACCCGCACCACGGACTTGAACTCGTACGGCCACTCGTTGGCAAGGCCGTCAAAAGTGCCAATGTCGACCGGAAGGTAGACGCGCGCTGTGCAGCGCAGCTTGCCGTCCACGCCTGTTATCGCCTCGCACTTCGCCTTCACGCCCTCGTTGTCGGCAGGCGAGAGATCACATGCGTCTTGCGGCGGGGCGGGAAGATCGTCGGGCTTCAGCACGTGGACCCACACGTCGTCCAGCTTGCTCGTATCATGGAGTGCGGCCTTGGTGTTGGCTGCTACCTTCACGTCGACCGTGACCTCGCATCCGTGCGGGATGTGCTCTTTCTTTTCCCCGTTGTTCGGGTCGGTTACGACCGCGTGTGCCTCGGCCCTAAACAAGACGATCGAGGGCGCGATCTCGGATTTGATCTTGACGGTCGCGCCACCCAGCGTAGCGTGGCCAGACGTATTGATAGGCACGTCAATCCACTTCGGGTCTCCGGAAACGACCGTGAAGTGTTCTGGATGCGTACGGCCCGACATGCAGTTGGGACTCGAGTCGCACGTGCAGTTCAGGTCGTCCTTACCGCACGCAGGCGAGCCATGGAAGGTCACCCAGCCGCTCTTCGCGGGGGAAACTGGCACCTTGTACTCGACGACGTGCCCATCAGGGTCCGGAACACATTCATTGCTGTTGTCCCACTTTCCCGGTGTCAGAATGACCTTGACCCAGTGCCAGAGGTCTGCCGTAACCCAGGCCTCAAAGGTGCCGCAGTAGTCTCCCTCAGGCAGCCAGACGTCGCTGATGCTGAGGCCCGCCTGGGTGGACTTGACCTCAGGCTCGCCCCCGACTGCGTCGTCGTTTGACGAACACGCGACCCACCCCCCTGCGAGGAGGCAGAGCAGCGCGCCACAGATCAGCACCCGTTTCGAGTGCATCTTGTTCTTCCTGTTCATGCTTCTACTCCGTATCAATAACGAATTGTCGCGACCGCACTGATGGCGTGCCGCTGGTTGTACAGACGCCCCGAACGAAGGACGTCCGTTTGGACGCGCGCCGCACCGTGAAACGTGCCGGCCCGCGAG
>JAKSBK010000447.1 GCA_022361155.1 Pseudomonadota bacterium | reverse complement strand
TTGACCGGAGCGCCCTGGACATCGACTACGCGGCCGTCGACGTTACCCATGCGCGGCTTGGCCGCCAGCTCGCAGCGCTGGCTGACCACGCCGCCCTCGTCAGGAACCGCTGCCAGGCAGGTTCCTGGCTCGTAGTCCGGATGGCTCAGCTCCATGGCCACTTGACCTGGTTCGAACTCGTAACTCGTGAAGGCTCCGGCCCCGTCCGTCACCAGCGGTGAGAACTCGCTGCCAGTGAATTTCACGGTGGCACCGCTCACCGGTGTGCCGGGGCCCTTCTCGACCACTACGCCGCTTATCCTGCCCTTGGGTGGGGGTCTGGTTTCGATTTCAACCGTGCGTTCAACGACCCGCACCGGCCGCGGCACCTTGGTGGGTGCCACTTCGAAGCCGGCGTGGATCGAGGCGCCGGCCCAAGCGTGCAGCAGGGAGTAGCCCGCCTCGAGCTTGATCGTGAACTCGGGGACAGGTGCAATTCGGATCGCCACGTGAGGTATCAGCGGGAAAAGAAACACATCGGGCAACTGGCCGCGCTGGCTCATGCGCTCGACGCGAGCCTGATAGTGGGCACCACGTTCGCCCGCCGGATCGGAGCGCACGCCCGGGGTGCTGGGCGGCTCGCAATACTGCCGCCGCGGCTCGATCATCGGGGTGTTCGGCGGATCGTTCTGCAGGTGTACCACGGGGTCTTGGGGACCTCTACAGGGATACCACCGGTTGCCCACGTACACGGCTTCGGTGCGCTCGATGTTGCCGATCACGTAGCCGAAGTCAAAGCCCACACCGTATTCGATCGCGAGCCAGTCGGTCAGGTCGCCGGCCCATAGAAACGAAGCCGTGGCGTGCACCAGCCCCAGGTCGCTGAACACGTACTCGGTGTCGTCCCAAGGATCGTTTCTGAGCCGAAAGTAACCATCCGCCCGGTAGTCCAGGTAGCCTCCCCCAAAAACGATGCTGAAACCGTCGCCGAAACGGCGCGTGATGACGAAGCCTCCGGCGTGGTTATCAATGAATGGGGCTTGGTCAAAGAAGATCTCCTGAAAGGGATCCGGGATCATGGTGTAGCGGTAGTAGCCTCCGAACAGCCACACCCCGCCAGGAATGATATCGAAGGCCTCGTCACCGAGCGCCTCCTCGACCACCTCTTCGGCATGACGTTGCCCCCCAAGCCCGCCATGTTGAGCATGCGCCACAGTCCCGATCGCGGTCCACAGCGCAAGTGCAACGAAGCTTATCAAGGACGTGACACGCATTGGCTACCCTACCTCCAGATCGACCGACGACCGTCCGGGGCGACGCAGCGCCGCCGGACAATGGCAGACGACAGGGACGCTCGCTTGATGGTCCAGCCCTGTCAACCGCTGCAGTGCGAATAATCCTCAAAGGATTCACGAATGAGCTTCGGTGATACAATGAACCGAGAGCAAGGCAGCGTCCCCACTGTAACCTTGTCGCAACGGTGTGATATCCATGCGCTTCGGGTCGTGCGCCGCCGCGCCGAGACCTGGACCCCGCTGGCTCGAGCCGCGTTCACCCGAACCACCGGATCGACTACGGCCTCGATCGGGACCGCGGCGGGCTGGGCTGCGTTGACGTTGTGGCTCTGCTCGCACGTGGGATCGTCGAGCCTAAGGCGTCGGGTATCCATCCCGCCCGGCGAACTGCCGCCAGGGGACATTGATGGCGGCGCAAGGCGGGTGCTGTCGTGCTTGCTTGCCGGCGCCGATTTGACGATGGTCGAAGCCATGACCTAGGATGCGTCCGGGTCGCCACGCTGTGTAGGCCAGGAGCATGGAATTCAAGGTCGGGATCGCGTGTGGCCGCTGTGACACCTTCAGCCTCCTGGGCGTGAGAGCCTGTCCAAGTTGTGGCCACGACCTGGCGTTGGCCGCGTCCAAGCAATCCACCTCGTCGCGGGAGCAACTGATGGAGCAAGCCCGGAACTACGTCTGTAACAAATGCTCGAGCGCGGTACCTTTGGGCCACAAGTTCTGTGGTAGCTGCGGAATGGCTGTCCCGGACGAGATCGCCGAGTTCAGGGCTGAGTACTTCGGGACGATGCAGGCCCCGGGCAAGGCGCGACTGGTCGTTATTCGCAGCGGCAGCGACACCAACATGAATGGGCTCAGCTACGCGCTCAACGGCGAGCAGCACGTTGCGGGTCGCAGCCAGGGGCAGGTTCTTTTCCCGGAAGACGCCTGGCTCAACCCCCGGCACGCGAGCTTCGTCTACGAGGGCATCAAGCTCATGGTACGCGACGAAGGAAGCGTCAACGGTGTGTTTCTCCGGCTAAGACGGCCGGCATCGCTCACGTCGGGCGATGTGTTCCTGTGCGGGCAGCAGGTGCTGCGCGTTGACGAGACTCCGGCCGGCGGGGGTCCGGAGATCGAGGACGGCGTGTACTTCTATGCATCGCCCAAGCATGCCAGCTCGTTCGCCGTGACGCAGCTCGTTGAAGGTGGTGCGGACGCGATGGTCCGCTGTTGCCGAGATGACGTTGTGGAGATCGGACGCGAGGGCACCGACATGAATTTCCCCAACGACGTGTACATGAGCGGCCGGCACGCTCGCGTCGAGAAGACCAAAGAGGGCCAGCTCGTGCTCAGCGACTCCGGCTCCCGCAATGGCACCTATTTGAGGATTTCCGGACCCGAACAGCTCGAGCACGGCGACTACCTGTTCCTGGGCAAGCAGCTGCTGCGGATCGAGATCACCGCGTAGCACCTGCGGCTGGAAGTCCGTTGCGGGAGCGTTCCCACGCGCAGGCGTTCAGGCCCCAGGCAGCCGTCGCCCAAGCAAAGACCCCCATGAACGGTTACGTTCCCACCGATTCTTCTGTCCCGGCTTGCTGGAGCCCAGGCTGGCAGCTGTAGTAGCCTGAGCGAAGCCAGGAGAGTGGATTGGCAGACCGGCGACGGCGCCAGGGTGAAGGGGCTTTTCACAGCCGCCGCGCCGCGGGGGCTCGGGCAGCATGTGGGCTGCTGGCCGCACTGATCTGCGCGTGCGGCAGCGACATCGGCCAGAAGAAGCGGGGTGAGCCCTGCACGCGGGATCAGGAATGCGAACGGGGTCTGGTATGCGTGGCCGGCATGTGCGACAGCGCGGCCCGGGACGGAGGCTCCGGCTGACCGATGCGAGCCAATCCTCTTCCGCGGGCCCTGAGGCGTCGGGCCAAGATAACCTGGCCACGACTCCGATCCATCGCGTCCGGCGACGTTGCGCCGCCTTCAAAGACAGGGAGTATTCGCGCGGCGGCGGCGCGCCTTGCCGGCCGCGCGCCTCGAAGCCGATCTGACCAGGTTATTGCGACCCGACGCCTAATCCTAATCGGTCGCACGGGACAGCGCGGGGGCGAGGATCATCAGCCCGCACATCGCGAGTGCGGCCGCGGCTGCAAACGCTGCCCCGGGAAAATAGACGGGTGCTTGAGCGGAGGAGAAGTAGCTGAAGAGCCGGGTCATCATTGGTGGCGCCACTACGGCTGCCAGACCACCCAAGCTCGAAAGCACGCCCTGCAACTCGCCCTGAGCGTCGACCGGCACCCGACTAGACATCAGCCCCTGGATGGCCGGCAAGGCCAAGCCACTCAGCGACCACGGCACCAGCCAAGCGTACATCATCCAACCCTGGGTCGCGAACGCGAAACCCAGATAGCCGACGCCGGCGAAGGACACACCGACCAGGGCGGCCGAGCGGCGACCCAAGCGTGGAATGGCGATACGAGTCAAGTACCCCTGCACGAACGCCAGCAACAGACCCGCAGCGCCGAGCGAGTACCCAATGTCACGCTCGGACCACGCCAGCTTCTGAATCGCAAAGTAGGACCAGGTGCTCGGATTGACGAAACTCGCCAGCTGGTAGAGCAGGACCGCGACGACCAGCCCGAGCATCCTGGGATAGCGGCCGAGCTGCAGGAGCGCACCCACCGGATTGGCACGCGCTAGCTGGAATGCACGCCTGCGTTCCCTTGGCAGCGTCTCCGGCACCACCAGCAGCCCATATAGCCAGTTCATGAGCGAAAAGGCAGCCGCCGCATAGAACGGCACGCGCGAGCCATACTGGCCCAAAACCCCACCGATCACAGGCCCCAGGATGAAGCCGGAGCCAAAAGCCGCTCCGACGAGCCCAAAATCCTGCGCGCGCCGGTCCGACGCGCTGACGTCCGCGATGAAGGCATTGGCCGTGCTGTAGGTGGCACCCGTGATCCCCGCCACGATACGACCGAGAAACAACCATCCCACACTGGGCGCTACAGCCATCACGAGGTAGTTGAAACCGTAGGCTGCCAGCGAAGCCAGCAGCACCGGCCTGCGTCCAAAGCCGTCGCTGAGGTTGCCAACGATCGGCGAAAACACGAATTGCATGGAGGCAAAGGTAAAGAGCAGCCAACCCCCGTAGAGCGACGCGGCAGCCACGCCCTCGCCCGTAAGCTCCATGATGAGGTCCGGCATCACAGGGATGATGATGCCGAGCCCGATCGAATCCAGCAGGACCGTGATGAGCACGAAGAGCAGACCGCGGCGTGGTTGGTTCGGGGTCATGACGGAGCCGTACGCGGCAGGGGCCAAGTACTATCGCACCAGCCCGGGCTTGGCACCCGCACTTGGCAACCGATGCGGGCTACGGCTTGAGCGGCCGGCGGTCCTTGCCGTCGAAGCCGGGTACGAACACAACGTACGCTTCGCTGGCGGCGCGCTGTGCGTTTTCGGCCCAGTGAGCCTGGCCCGCGGGAATGTCGATCACGTCGCCGGTTTCGACGCTGCTGACATGTTCTCCAAGGTGCATGTTGACCTTGCCGCTCAGCACGAACACCGTCAGATCGTGGTAGTCATGCACGTGGGGCTTTTCGGCTCCGTTGAGCCGCACCACGTGGTGGCTCGATTGACCCGTGTTGCGCAAGGTTCGGATAGCGAGCTCGCGAGCTTGCTCGTTCTTGGTCCATCGGATCGGCCGCCGCTGCCCGGCGGCGACGATTTGGTACGCGGTTCGTTTCGCCCCGTTGGACCCGGCGGAGTCCACGGCTGGAGTGCGGCAGGCGGTCAACCAGACAAGCAGTACGATGGCCCGATGCATGTCCAGATTCTACCCTGCACGAGCTCGCTATGGATGGTCTAGTGGTTGTCGACGCACGCTACGTGGGGCCGAGTCCCAGCGGGATCGGCACCTACGTCCGCGCCCTGCTCGATCGCGTGCCTGCACTGGCACCGGACCTCGCCTTTCACTTCTGGAGGCATCCGAGCGCACCGAGCGCGTTGTTCGATGCGCCCAACGTGAGCTCGACCGTGGTTCGCGCCCAGGCCAACGGACCCTCCACCTTGCTCTGGCCGGCCAGGCTTGATCGGTTCCCGAACGAGGGCCTGCTCCACATGCCCTACAACATTCTGGGTCGAGGTGTACCGCTGCCGGCGGTCGTCACACTGCATGACGTCATGTGGCTTGAGCAGCCGGAATGCTGCGATCCCCGACCGTGGCTCAGGCCCATTCGTCAGGCCTTCTTCGCCGCCGGGATTCGGCGTGCGCTTCGCACCGCTGAACGCATCTTGACGGTCTCCCAGGCCTCCGCCGACGACATCGTGCGTCTCGAGCCGTCGGCCGCACCCCGCATCCGGGTGACGCCGAACGCCTGCGGTCCGGAATTCCGTGCGCCGAACGACCCCCGGGCGGCGCAACAGCGCGCCTCGGAGCTGCTTGCCACGGACGCACCGTTTTTCTTGGTGGTCGGCCTCAACCAACCTTCCAAGCGCCACGCCGACGCCGTGCGCGCCTTCGCGGCCATGGGCAAGCCAGGCGAGCGTCTGGTCCTGATTCAGCGGCGCGCAGCCGGGCGCGGACTCGATCGGCTGGTACGAACCCTTGGCGTGTCAGACCGCGTGCTGTGGCAGCCCGCCCTGCCCCGACGAGACCTGATCGCGCTGCTGCAAAGCGCTTGCTTGCTGGTCCATCCTTCAAGCGCCGAGGGCTTCGGGATCCCCGTGCTCGAGGCCATGGCCTGTGGCTGCCCCGTGCTCGCGAGCGACATCGCCACCCTGAGGGAAGTGGCCGGCGGCGCCGCCGTCCACTTCCCGGTGGGCGACGTCGAGAGCCTGGCAACCGCCTGGCGCGCGCTCGCTGACGATCCCGCAAGGCGACAGGAACTGCGCGCGCAAGGCCTGCAACGCGCCACCCAGTTCAGCTGGGACCGCACCGCGAGGCTGACCCTCGAAGTCTACCGGGAGGTGCTGGAGGGTTAGGGCCCGCGGAAGAATAACTCATCCATCTCACCGGTTCCGACCACCGCTGGCTATGTTGCGCCTCCTCGAAATATCCCCAATATTCCTCGTCGTTGCGCCTTGCCAACGGCGCCCGGCCCTCGGCGATACAGACGAGT
>JAKSBK010000446.1 GCA_022361155.1 Pseudomonadota bacterium | reverse complement strand
GCGAAGCGACTGTTCCACGAGCGCAGCGTCGAATGGAACGCGGTGAATGACCGCGGCGTCCTCGAAGAGCAACGCCACGAGGTCCTTGGCAGAGAGGCGCCCGCGAAACCGGTTCCAGGTCGCGAGGCGCTCCTCGGTCAAACGCTGCGGCCTGCGTCCAGCGACCTCGTCGCGAGCGAGCGCGTGCAGGAGACTCGCGGCCCACGTTCCGGTGGGGCGCTGGTCGGGGGCCAAACCGGCCACGTCAAGCGTTGCGGCCATTCAGCACCTCCTAGGCATAGCGGTTCATCGGTCTCCCCCCTGATCAGCATCGGATGGCGCGCCGCCGCCGCGGGTCTGCGACGCGATCCATGTGTCGATGTCCTGCCGTCGGAAGCGCCACTGGCCCCGGACCTTGAAGCAAGGGATCTCGCCACGTTGGGCCATCGTGTACACGGTCTTCTCCGCGACTTTCAGCAGCTGCGCCACGTCGGGCACGGTCAAAATCTCGTCGGCCATCTGTTCGAAGCCTCAGGGCAACGGTTGACAGTCGTTGCCAATGGATGCCAAGCTACACCGGAACCGGGCCGGCGCACAACGGCTTCCTGCGACTTCCTGACGGGACTGAACCTACGCGGGGAAGAGCCGACGCCAGGCGGCAATCTGCTGTTGCCAGAGGCGGTTCGCGAGCACCTGCTCCCGGAGCGCCCGCTCGCTGATCGGCTGCGCGCCTGGGGCGACCTCGAGGCAGAGGACCTGGCCCTGCGGCGCAAGGATCGACTACGGCACCGAAGGGTGAACAGCAAGATGAAGACGGCTCGATCCTTCGATGCCGTGACTGCGTCGTTGTCGCCGCTGGACGCCATTCTGGCCATCGAGGGATCGAACCTCCTGCGGGGCTTCGTCGACGAGCGGATCGGCACCATCCAGCAGACAGTGGCATCCGCGAAAGCGAAGCCCGAGCTCGCGCCAGAGCGCCCGATCCTCCTTGCAGAGCGCGGGCACGATAGCAGACGCGAGCTTGTCGATGGCGTACCGGAAGAGCTGGACCTGAACCTCGAACGGGATCCGATACTTGAAACCCGACGGGTCTCGCTCCTCGGTGAGGTAGTCGAAGATGCTGTCGTCGCGCCCGTTCCTCTTGGCGGCTCCTCGAAGTGACTTGGCCGACGTGGCGCGCAGCGCACCGAGGGTCACCATCTCGGGCGCCACCTGATTGATCTGTCGGATGGCCGCGGTGTAGCCCGAGCGCCACCGGGGATACGGGACCATCGGGTCGAGGCGAAAGCGGACCGGCCAGCCTGCGTCCTTCATCTGCTGTGCCGCAGCGAAGCGTTCGGATGGCAGTGGCGTCCCGTGCTCCGGTACTCGGGGTTGCGGCCACGAGATGATGTGGTGCCGCGCCGGCTGTCGAGCAGCGCTTGCACGCGGCGAAACCGGTCGCGAGCGATGAGGCCTTCATGCTCGCCGTCGTGAAGCTCGTCGCCACAGGGCATGTAGCCGGCGTAGATGGCGTTCTTGAGAATGCGTAGTACGGCGTCCTTCGACCAGGGCCGCGCCTTGCGCACCCTCCCGTTCTTGGCCTTGTGGCGCTTCGTGGTCCGGCCTCGCTCGTTGAGGAGTTGCGCCACCGCGAGCGCGGAGCGGTGCTGCTCGTAGAGCTCGAAGGTCTCGCGGACGATCAACGCTTCGAGCTCATCGATGACGAGGCGCTTGTCTTCGACGCGATAGCCGGTCGGGACCTGGCCGCCCGTCCACTGGCCACGCCGGCGCGCTGCGTGGATCTTGTCACGCGTGCGCTCGGCGATCATCTCGCGCTCGAACTCGGCGAAGCTCATCAGCATGTTGAGCGTAAGCCGGCCCATGGCATCGGCCGTCGAGAAGTTCTGCGTGACGCTGACGAAAGCCGTGCCCGCATCGTTGAAGCGGGCCATCACACGCGCGAAGTCGAGCAGGGATCGCGACAGGCGGTCGACCTTGTAGACGACCACGATGTCGATCTTGCCCGCCTCGATGTCCTCTATGAGCCGCTGGAACGCGGGCCGCTCGAGGTTGGCGCCGGTGAAGCCGCCGTCATCGTACCGCTCCGGAAGAAGACGCCAGCCGAGATGGCCCTGGCCCTCGACGTAGCGCTCGCAGGCCTCGCGCTGGGCGTCGAGGGAGCTGAACTCCTGCTCGAGGCCATGCGCTGTCGATTTGCGCGTGTAGATCGCGCAGCGCTTGGTCTCGGATACCGGGACCGGTTTGCCGTTGGAACGCTTGCTCATGATTCTCGCTCCTTGCCAGCGCCCGCAACGGTCCGCGGCTGCAGACCCCAGAACAGGTATCCGTTCCAATGCGTCTGCGTGATCAGGCGCGCGATCTTCGAGAGGCTCCGGTACGTCTTGCCCCACGGGCGCAGCCGGGTTGGGTGGTGGTGGCGCAGCCGGTGTGGACGATGGAGGCGTGGCGGGTTCTGGCAGCGCCGGAACAGCCGGGGGCGCTGCCACGGCCGGGGGGCGAGCTGGTGTGGGCCAAACGCGCGGGCGGAAACGCTGAAGACTTCGCTCTTTCTGTCTCGGTCGTGCTGGATGGCTCTTCGCTGGTTGCAGGCTACTTCAGGGATACGGCGACCTTTGGTCCCGGCGAGCCGATGGAGACGGCGCTCATCTCCTCGGGCGAGTTCGACCTGTTTGTGGCGCGCTACAAGGCGGATGGCTCGCTTGCCTGGGCCAAACGCGCGGGTGTCGAAGAATACGACTCGGGCCTGTCCATCTCGGCACTTGGTGATGGGTCTGTGCTGATCGCGGGGTCCTTCCTCGGTACGGCGACCTTTGGTCCCGGCGAATCTGGACAAACCGTGCTCAGCGCTGCGGGTCAGCGTGACGTGTTTGTAGCGCGCTACAACGCGGGCGGCTCGCTCGCGTGGGCCAAGCGCGCCGGCGGCACGGGCCATGACTACGGCAAGTCAGTCTCCGCGCTTGTGGATGGCTCACTCGTTGTTACAGGCTACTTCGACGACACAGCGACGTTTGGCGACGGCGAGCCCGGAGAGACGGTGCTGAGCGTAGCGCCCCTGGGCAGCCAGCCGACTCCGTACCCTCGCTACGATTTGTTTGTAGCGCGCTACCACGCGGACGGCTCGCTCGCGTGGGCCAAGCGCGCCGGCGGC
>JAKSBK010000445.1 GCA_022361155.1 Pseudomonadota bacterium | reverse complement strand
GCTTCCGATTCCTTCCTGATCGAGCTCCCGGGCCAGCTTCTCTGCGGCTTTGTCGCCGGCGTCATCGCGGTCATAGGCGATCAGCACCGTCTGCACGCCGTGCTCGCGAAATGCGGCCCAGTGGTCTTCCGTGAAGCCCCCAACGCCGTACGCTGCGGTGACGTGGCGAAAGCCCACACACCAAAACATCAAGGCATCGATCAGCGACTCGCACAGGATGATCTCTTGGCTCGCTGCAAGCGCGGCCCGATTCCACACGCCACGATGCGGGCCAGGCAAATACAGGTGCTTGGGCGTGCCCTTGCGCAACCCGGACGTGATCTTGCGCCCGTACAGCTCCACCACCTCGCCCTTTGCATCGAAGATCGGAATCGTCAGCGAGCCATTCAGATGCTCATGGCCGCTCTCCCGCAGCACACCCAATCGCTGCAGCTGCGTGCGAAGCGCTGCACCCGCCTTGCGAGTTTTCTTCGGCAACCGGTACGCCAGCGTCCGGTTGGCAAAGCCCAGCTTGAAGTGCTCGACCACCTCACCGTGCTGAAGCCCGCGCTCGATCAGGTACTGCTGCGCCTCGGGGCTGCGCTTGAGCGTCTCGTGGTAGTAGTCCACCACCCGCCGCAACACGACCGCATCCGGCTCCTCCGACTCGGCAAGTGAGTCCAGCTGTTGCACGCTGCTTTGCTTCGCCACCTTGCGTGCTTGCCCATCCGCCGGAGGCCGGCCACCCCGGGGAGGCTCGATACGGGCCGCTAAAGCAGGATGCTCCTGGCGCAGCATCTCCACCGCCAGCCGAAAGCTCACCCCCTGCGCTCGCATCACCCAGTCGATGACGCTGCCACCCGTCTGGCACGCACCCAGGCAGTGCCACAAATTCTTCGAAGACGTGATCACCAGACTCGGCTCCCGGTCGTCGAAAGGGACACAGCCCCACCAGGTCCTTGCCGTGCTTCCTGAGCTCGATGCCCTGCTGCACAACCAGCCGCTCCAGCGACACCTCCTGCTTCAGTCGCTCCACCTCGTCGTCTGGGATCCGGGCCATCGGGGACCTCCGCCTGTGGGCTCGAAAAACGCACCCAACTCACCGGATACGCTAGACCTGGGACACGATTCATGTCAACATGATTCACGAATGAAAGCTGGAAAAAGTGAGATCCCTTGGCTAGCGTACCCCGTACACGCGGCATTCGACGCGAACGAGGCATGCTCCATGGCGATTGGCGACAGGATTCGACGGCTTCGGCAAGACCACCGCTGGACCCAGGCCGAGCTCGGCGAAAAGCTCGATGTCCAGCAAAAGCAGGTCTCCGCCTACGAGCGCGGCGTCAACATCCCCTCGACCGAAGTCCTCATCAAGCTCGCCGAGGTCTTCAACGTTACCCTCGACTACCTCGCCTTCGAAGCCGAAGGTCAGCCCGCAAGGGTCAATATCCAGGACCGCGAGCTGCTACGTCGCTTCGAGTCGGTCGACAAGCTCGCCGAGCAAGACAAGGACCTCGCCAAGGAGATCCTCGACCTGCTCATCCTAAAGCACAAGTTTCGACAACTCGTCGATGCGAATGCAGCGTAGACAAAGATAAGCATTGGATTTAGACGCTGCTTGCCTCGCTTCAGTGAGCAGCAACCCTGCGGAACACAGGAGTTGGTTCAAGTAAGCGACGATCCAACTTCAAGATCGTACAGCTCGAACTTTTCGATGTCATTTGGCCATTCATCACCGTAGGAATAGCCTTCAACTGTAGTGAGATACCCTTCGTCGATATAAAAGAGATAACCAGTATCTACCTTGCTCTCTCCCAGCTTCGCTCCTATTTTTCCAAGCCTGTCCGAAACACTGTTATCAAAAAGATGAAGCTCTTCACATTTCTCAAACTCGGTAAGAAAACCTGCGCCAGTAAACTCACGGCTTCGCACCGGCACTTTGTCAAAGTCCAGCCCAGGCTTCCGTACCCTGTCCACTTCGTGACATAGAAAGCGCTCTACGACTGCACGCTCTAAAGAGTTAGCGTTTTTCATCTTGACTGACCTTAGGGTATGAAAGCAGTACCAACCTTCACGACATCATCAACAACCGCTCCTCGCACGCGGACGGCCTGACCGGCGACGTTTACGGTGGTTTCGAACACACCACCGATCTTTCCCTGAGTGGCAAGCTGCTGCGCCGCGCCCTCGATGGCCTGAAATGCCTTGACCTTGTCACCACCGAAGGACTGAAGGACGCCTTCGAGTTTATGCTTCGACAAGGACTTCGGTCCGAACACGTGATTGGCACTGTTTAGTAGTCGCTGGGAAACCTGTGCCCCCCTTGCGGCAAGGGGGGAGCCCAACGCACTCGTCGTAGTGGCAGGTGGGTTTTCCCAGGTGCGGCTTGCAGTTAGCGAGGCCGTAGGCCCCGACGCGGTCTGGGAGGCGGCTGGAAGGGCCTTAACGCGGTTTTGAGCCTGCAGCGGCGCCTGCGCAGACGCGGCGAAGGAGCCAGCGGCGAGGGACAGC
>JAKSBK010000444.1 GCA_022361155.1 Pseudomonadota bacterium | reverse complement strand
GTCAGTGATCAGATCGGGGACCACTGCGTGTCCTTGACACGTGAGTTATCCGGTAGCTGCCGCGGCATCGATCGGCCGACCCCCTGTGTCCCCCAGACTACCGCTATCTGCCGCATCGTCGGGCGGGGGCATCGCGTCCATCGGCGTCGATGCATCTGGAACCGGGCCCGCAGCGCTGCACTCAATCCGGGACAGCTCGAAGTGCAGGAACGTACTTGCGCCATGCGAACACGCTCGAAAATCTATCAATGGTTCCGACGCTCCGCGAAGCTCCAAGAGATACCGGCAACGGCCGATCCAAACCTCCATCACATCCCACAGTCCAAGCATCGTCTCCTTCCGAGCTGGAAATCTTACCCGCATCGTCAGCCTCGCCGAGACATTACATAAATCGGCTCCCTGGCATTCTCGCTCGATGGTGGCGGAGAACCCCACCAGATCGGGGGACTCGAGCGCGCCTCCGGGAGCGAAGTGCCGAGGGTCGCTGAGGTAGCTCACCAGGATGAGCTCCCCGCTGTCATCCCGCAGCACCACGACATGATGTGGCATCCTGCCCGAACCACCGCTCGTCAGCAACTCTACGTGAACCTTTTGCGCGAGTGTCAGGGGAACCTTCAGCCTTCCTCCTATGTCATCGCGAACCGACATGTCCCAGTTTGTCTGGGACGGTTGAAATTTGATCAAGTAGCTGTTCCCGGAGCCGGAGGAGCTCACGTCCACGACCTTTGCCGGTCCGGAATAGGTCTTGTCTCCCGGGCCATGAAAAGGCCGGTAGTCGCCACCGACGTAGACATCCCAGCGTGATCCCTTCTCCCACAGGTCGACGTACTTCTCCTGGATACTCTTGCAGACCGGCAGCACGCTGCCGTCCGGCAGGGTGGCATCCGACCACGGAATGGCGGCGTCCATGGTCCCTGCATCGGCGATGGGCTGGACACCGTCACTGTCAGCTCCTGAGCACCCCACGAGCAGCGACACTGTGGGCAGCCACCTGAACCCCCTTGCCAAGGCCATGGCCTTCGTCTTTCCTTCGCGTGCCACGAGCACGTTTGGTCTCTCCTACTACCTGCCGCCCAGCTCGGAGATCGCCTCCTGCTCGGGTGTCATTACGATCGGCTGGCGCTCTTGCGGTGGGGCCGCAAGTGGCTCCCGTTTAGCGACCGGCTCTTTTTCGGGATCGAAGCAAAACGCGCGCATGCCCTCGTTGCCACGCGGCCCGTGGCCAAGGCCCGACAAGATGCAGACCTGTCCCCGCGCACAGTCCGCGCTCGTCCGGCAGCTGGCCAGCTCCTGCGAGACGCAGCGGTCGAGAACACAGGTTTCGGCAGGCTCGCAGTCCGAATCGAGCTTGCAGGGGCTACACTGGCCTTCCGTGGAACAGGCGAGCGCCGCCGGGCAGCTTCCGGTTCGGCCGCAGTAGGAGAGCAGGTTCATGTCCACGAGCATGCCTTGCCACTCGCCGGGTGCACGCGGGTAGTACCGGGGCCGCCTGGACCTAATCCGTGTCACGACCGCCGGCGCGCCCAAGGAGCGCACGGTTTCGCGAGCCTGGCCGCTAAGCACGGGGCTGCCCGCCGCTGCACTAGGCATGGTCAGCGCTGTATCGGGTCGCGACGCTGCAACCTCGATGAGCAGGGGCTGCGAGACCAAGCCCGCTTCTGTTGGTCTGGCAGGCCGTATGGCAAGGCCCAGAGCGCCGCCCGCGCCGATCGCGAGCAGCGCCGCCCCCCAAGACGAGATCCGCGCCTTGCCCGCTCGCTCGCTGGCACGGATTCCCGTCATATACCTGGCCGGCAGTTCTTGTCGAAGGGCTCGGTCACGTCAGCGAACGCGTTCAAGACTGCCGTGTAGTCAAAACCGTTTTTGCCGTCCTCATCGTCAAGAGACGCCAGATTAGGGTGCCACGGCTCGTTGAACTGCCCATCGCCGGTTCCGCTTGGAATCATGCTCAGCGCTCTGGTGAACTGCCAGAACGAGAGGCCCGGCTGCGAATCATTGAAGTTAGCATCGTTGACGTTGTCGAATGCGTCCCACAGGTAACGCATGAGCTGTGTTTCGTTCCGTCTAACGGTCTCTACGCAGCTGCCGGTTCCACTGGAGGGTTCGAGCAAGACCGTGTTGATACCGGTTCCGGTGCAAGGCTGGCTGCCGTGACAGGCCTTGGGATCCGTTGCGCTCTCGGCGTAATACGAGGTGTAGCCAAGGAATCCGGCCAGTCCCTCGGCGAAGCCCAAGCAGTAGTGCTCCGAGCTCGTGTACGTGTGCGACGTCTCCATGCAAGGCGGAATGCGCGGAGGTGTGCAAGCACTCGGATAGTTGAAGGCGCCGCATCTCTTGTATCCTTGGCCCGTCGCAAGGAAGTCGACCACATGGCCGAGCTCGTGCGACACACCTTCCATGGGCTGGCTAGCCATTGTGGTGAAGATCTGGACGTTTGTGCCGCTGGCGCTGGTCTCATCGGCCGGGTAGGTCACGGTCACACCCGTGAACAGATGCGAGTTGTACATTTCATGAAACCGGATGTTCCAGGTGCGGTCGACTGCATCCTCGACGTCGAATAGCCCGTGGTTCCACGTGACGTTGCCCAGGTTGCGGTACGGCTGGGCATTTATGTTGACCACGAAACCATTGTGGACGAAGCCGTTGACATCGACCACGGC
>JAKSBK010000443.1 GCA_022361155.1 Pseudomonadota bacterium | reverse complement strand
TTCGCGCGCGAGGGATCACCGATCTACGCGTTTCCGTCGCCAACGAGCGACGGCCCCATTGAAGCAATGATCTACGCCGCCCTTCACGGCCGGAAAATCGAGTTTCCGTCGCCAACGAGCGACGGCCCCATTGAAGCGATGTACTTGCTGTCGGCGGGGGCGCTGCAGCGGGGGTTTCCGTCGCCAACGAGCGACGGCCCCATTGAAGCTCGTTCTTCCGGGACGATTTTTTGGCGATTGATGGGTTTCCGTCGCCAACGAGCGACGGCCCCATTGAAGCGGCCGAAGCGACAGCGACCCTCCGTCGAACAAGCTGCGTTTCCGTCGCCAACGAGCGACGGCCCCATTGAAGCCGCTCGAATTCGCCTTTGATCAACGCCTCGCCGTTCGTTTCCGTCGCCAACGAGCGACGGCCCCATTGAAGCCAGACTGCGAACGCGGAACCGTCTCCGCGGGGATCGTCGTGGATGGGCCGGGCCGGTCGCCCGGCCAGGGACGCTCGCCGCAGGCCTCTGGGGGGTCACTTCATTCAGCCTGCAAATCGGTGGTTCCATGACCCTGAGAATCCAGGGTCACCCCCTCACGGGGTGGTCCCATGACCCTGAAAACCCGCCGGTCCCTTGAGGCTGCGAATCCAGCCCCTCAGGTGGTCCCATGAGGCTGCAAACTGGCAGTAGCAACCGCATTCCGATCGAAGACAGCCGTGCCTGCAACTCCATTTTTTCGCTTCGCGGTGCTTTTGGGAAAGAACGCCCGGGAAACGGCCGTGATCGCCCGGGAGACGGAGGGCAGCGGGCACCCCAAACACGCAGGCCCGGTGGTCGGGACGTTTTGCGGCGTCGTAGCGCGTGCCAACCCGCATGCCAGTTCACTCGCCGGGTTGGCGCGCGCGTCGAGGCCGACGTGCGTGCGCGCCTAGGTTCAGCTCGTGGGCTTGATTACCACGCGCAGGACACTAGCCGTGGCGATCGAGGGTCCCTAGCCCACAACCAACACACAACTGGACCGTGGAGATGCCAAGCCCTACACCCAGGCTGTGCGTTTGATGAGCGAATAGGCGCAGCGCGGTGCGGTGCGGTGCGGTGCACTCCGCGCAGATCGTGCCCTGATCCCTGTAGCCCGGGGTGGAGCCGCCGATCAGCCCCCGCATGACGCTGGCTCCCACCTCGTCCCTAAGGACGCGCAGCGGCGGCAGCGTCGTGCGCCGGGCGTGAGGAACCTCGTCGTCAAACGGCACGAGGTGACCTCCGCGAGCCGAGCTCAGGGTCAGCAGTGCGCTCGGGCGCAGGTCGATGCCGGCCCCCCGCTGGCGCAAGAGGCTGCTGGCAGCCTGCGCGTCGCGCCCTGTCATTCCACGCAGCAAGGGAAACGGCACGGGCCTACCCAAATCCGGTACGGGGCCGGCGGTGACCAGGGATTCGATCACGCGGGCCAACGCGGCGGGCTGCTCACCCCACGCCGTCAGGATCAAGTCAAAGCGATCGCATCCCGGAGGAGAGCGTGGCGGGCCCGGGGTCTCCGACACCACCAGCGTTGCCTCGCGGCAGCAGCGACCCTCCAGCTGCGCGTGGCACTCGAAGACAAGCAGGAGCCGGTTGTCGCTCGGGGCAGCGAGCGAGGTCAGCGCGAGCGGTATCTGAGCCCGGAACAGCATGGGCAGGTCGCACACGGCGCACACTGGCCAGTTTTGCTGTTCGCCCAGCAGTGGCAGACCACCCGTTCGGAGGGTCACCTCCGGCATCGGAGGAGGATCTGCATCGAACCACGCGATCCCCATCGGGCTCATCAACGGCACCGGCCCCAGGGCCTGAGGGGGGCTTGGTCCCCAGCCGGTTCCAGCCGTGCATGCGTCGCACCACACTGGCCGGGCCGACGCCCGCGATTCCGTGATACCGTGGCGCCTGCCATGCGCAACAGCGCACCTCGTCCGACATCGTCGAGCAGCCCATGGGCTGGTAGGTGCCACCTGGTAGGATGCTGCTAGTCTGATTCGCCATGACGGGCCCCGGGCAGGCTAAGGACGCCAAGGCGGCGGCGATGCGACCCGATCGTGGGCCCGGCTGGACAGGCGGCTTCGGGGCGTTGTCCCTTTTCACGTGCTGCGTGCTGTGCTTGACCCTTTGGGCCATCTTCGTGCACGCCCCCATCGAGCAACGCATGGGTATCGTGCAGAAGATATTCTACTTCCATGTTCCGAGCGCAACGGCGATGTACGTGGGCTTCGGCCTATCCGCGCTGGCCAGCATCGCGTACCTGATCAAGCGCAGCCCGCATTGGGACGCGCTGGCGGTCGCCTCGGCCGAGGTCGGCACGCTGTTCTGCGCCATCGTGCTCACCACCGGTCCGATCTGGGCACGCAAAGCCTGGGGCGTGTACTGGACCTGGGATCCACGACTGACCACCACCTTGCTGGCCGGGCTCATCTTCATGTCCTATCTCGTCCTGCGAGGCTTCGAGGGCGCCGGCGATGCGGAGCGCCGCTTCGCGGCCGGCTTGGCCATCGTCGCGATCCCCAACTTGTTCATTATTCATTACAGCGTCCAGCTGTGGCGCGGCACCCACCCCACGGTGATCACGGGACGCGGCCAGGGTCTGGCTCCCGATATGCAGCCGGCGCTCGCAGGGGGCTTCGTGCTGATGCTCTGCGTCGTTGGCTTGCTCATCTGGCTGCGTACCCGAGCGGAACGCTCGCGGCAACGGCTGCGCGAGCTCGAGCTGGAAGCAGCTGAGCTCGGCCTGGCGGAGGGCAAGGCGTACTAGCCGATGCGGGCTAGCACACGGGTGACGATGACAGCGACGAACAACAGAGCTTGCCGTGGCCGCGCGTTTGGCGGCGCCGTGCTATGGGTGCTGCTTGTTGCAGGAGGCGCGAGCCGCACGTTGCCCGGCGCCATCGCGCAAGCGCAGCAGGACGATCAGGCAAGGCCCGCGCAGACGCAGCAGGACGTGCAAGACCAGCGCGCAGCGGGTTTTGTGGCGGTCGAAGGCCCGACCCAGGAGGACGTGCCCGGGGGGGCCTTGCTCCTGGCCGCCTATGCAACGGTATGGATCCTATTGCTGCTGTACGTGCTGCGACTGTCTCGCCTGTACCTGCGTGCTGAACGTGAACTGAAGCGCCTGGAGCAGCTTCTTGGGGAGGCTTCGGGCCGGATCCGAGGCGGCGCTGGTAGCGACTAGCCAGAGCGGGCCATGCCTTCGGTCGCGCACATCCTCTACATTCCAGGAATCCTACTGCTCGGGATTGCCATCGGCTTTGTGCTGGGGGCGCGGGCAGCACGCGCGGAAATCCAAAAACGCGCGACCGAACGTCGCCGATGAATCGCCCTCTCACCACATGGCGAGGCCTGCCATGCTTGCTCCTGGAGCTGGTCGTATCCTGCGCCAGCGAACCGGCACGGCCCGCCACGAAATCGACCGACCAGCCCCTTGCAGCTACAGCAGCGCAGCCGGAGACGCTGGCCGCACAACGCGAGCTCGAGCTGCCGCTACCCAGGGACCAACTCCGGCCGGCCGCCAAGCCGCCCGCGCCTGTCGAAGCGCAGCCTTTAGGGTGCAGCAGCGAAAGGCGACTGTTCGCGGACACCGGCCTCGACGAAGACGCTCTGCTTGAAGAGCTTCGGACCGCACCCGCTCGCGTATTCAAGCCTGTGGGAACCACCTCGGTTGTGTTCCGGGTCGCGCTCGGCGCCAGGAGGTGTCTTCAACGTGCTGCCGTCGATCCCGAAGCCCTCGAAACCGTGGGGTCTCCCGCCGCTCCTCAACCATGCACCACGTTGCCTCGTCAGGGCGAAAAAACCCACGATTCCGATCATCCTCGGGCTCTCGGTCCGATCTTGAAGACACTCCCTAGGATCGCTGCTGCCTTCAAGCCTTCGTCAAGAACCCGCCGCCGCGCGGCGTTCGCCGAGATCGCCGCCTACCGCCTCGCGCGCTGCCTCGGCCTGCGCAACGTGGTTCCAGCCATCGGTCGCCGGCTGCCGATCGGGTTGATCAAGCAAAGGCTCAAGCCAGACGATCGCTGGCCCGCGATCGAACAGCAGCTCGAGCTCGGACAGGAGCAGGCGCTGACCGGCGCAGCCATGTACTGGGTGCCTGACTTGCGGGATATCGGGATCGACAGGCGCCAGGGAATCCGTGAGTGGTCGGGGTGGCTCGCCGTAGACGGCGTCGTGCCGGAGAACCGGCGAGTGCTTGCGCGGGACATCAGCAACATGCTGGTCTTCGACTACCTGATCGCCAACTGGGATCGCTTCAGCGGTTCCAACGCGCTGGCGCAGCACGGCACGCGGCTCGTGCTGCGCGATCACGACGTTGCGTTTCCCGAGCACCTGCCTCTCAAGCTACATCGCAAGCTGCTGGCGCGCCTGCTGCGCGCCCAGCGCTTTTCGCGTGGCCTGATCGCGCGGCTCGCAGCGCTTTCCCCGCCGGCGCTGGCACGTGAAATCGGTCGTGATCCCGTGCTTCGGGGCCGGCGCTGGCTGCATGGCAAGCGCCTTGCTGGCCTGCTCGATCGGCGCCAAGCCGTATTGTCACACGTCGCCGCCCTGGTAGACTTGCACGGCGAGGATGGAGTCCTCGCGTTTCCCTGATGCGGGGCCAACGTAACCTCGGCCTGCTGCGAACGTGACTGTGGCGTACCATGAACGCGTCGTTTCAACGCTCCGCGGCGAGGTCGCGGAATCCCTGCAACATGCCTGACGCCGACGAGCCGAGCGACAGCCCTACACGCGAGGAGGTGGGCGAGCTGCTAGCGCTCTTGGTGCACGACCTTCGCAATCCCACCGCCACGATCAGTGCCAACCTGAACTTCGTGCGCGACGTTTGGAATCCGGGCGAGGGGCGAGACGGCGAAGACCTCCGGGCTGCGCTCAACGACGCGGGCCTGGCCCTGCGCGAGGTCGAGCGGGGACTCGAGCAGTGCGGCTGGATCGCGAACTGGATTCTGGGTCAAGCGCCGGTGGCAGCCAGCCAGGGCAATCCCATTGCAGCCATCGAGGCCGCCATCGAGCACCGTGGCGACCTGCAGGTGGAGCTGCAGATCGATCAGCCGCCGGTGGCCGTCGTCGGAGGCGGCAAGAATCCGACCCTGCGCCAACCGGGTGCCGTGGAGCGCCTCATGGACGTGCTGCTGGCAAACTGCGGCCACTGGAGCGGCACCGACCCGATCATCGTACGGGTCGATCGCGACCCCGACGGTTACGTGATCGTCGAGTTGTGCGATACAGGCCATCCGGTGGCTCCCAGCCTGCGCTCGAGCGCGTTCTCGCTCAGGACCCAGCCACAGCTGAAACGGCGCTCCGGGGGACGCTATGGACGAGCCCTGGGGCTGTTCGCGGCGCGTGTCCTGGCCGACGCGATCGGCGCGCGCCTGGAAGCCGACGAGCGCGACGCAAGGTGCTTGTTTCGCTTGCGCCTCAGACCCGTCGAACCGTGAGCTCGGCTGCGCCTTGCTGGCGTGCAAGCCTTGCCGGCGTGCAAGCCTTGCCGGCGTGCTACGGCGCGACCGAGGCCGGGGCGGAGGCCGGGAGCCGATTCCGGTCCAAGGCTCGGGTTTCCCCATCTTGATTTCGCCGTGGTCGAACCGGTCGAACCGCGTAGCGTCATCGCAATCCTCAACGGATGATCTTCAACCGCTTGTGCCCCGCGACCGGAGGTGCCTTTTGGCCACCCGATGCGACGAAGTGCTCGCGGGCGATCCGGGTGGCGAGCCGTTCGGCCACGTCGCGAAAAGCGCTGGCCACCGTGCTCTTGGGTGCGGCCTCCACCACCGGTGTACCGTCGTCGCCCCACTGTCTGACCAAGGGATCGATAGGGATCTGCCCGAGCAGCGGCGCCTTGGCATAGTCCGCCACCTTTTGGCCGCCGCCCGCGCCGAAGATCTCGTGCCGCGCTCCCTGCGGATCCACGAAGTAGCTCATGTTCTCGAGTACGCCGAGCACGCGAAGCTTGAGCTTGTCGCACATGGAAACAGCCTTGTACACGTCCTGCAGCGCGACCTCCTGCGGGGTGGTCACGATCACGACGCCCGTGGTGCGCAGGCGCTGCGCCAATGTCAGGGCCACGTCGCCCGTGCCGGGCGGCAGATCCAGTATCAGGTAATCGAGCGTCCCCCAGTTCACATCGCCCAGAAACTGCTGCAGGGCGCCCTGCAGCATGGGGCCGCGCCAGATAACGGCCTGTTTCGGGTCCTCCAGCATGAACCCGATGCTCATCAGCGTGACGCCGAGGCGTCGCAGCGGCTCGATGCGCTTGCCGTCGAGCGAGCGCGGATTGCCGTGCACGCCCATCATGGTCGGCAGCGAGGGCCCATAGATGTCGGCATCGAGCGCCCCAACACGCGCGCCCGCCTGACTGAGTGCCAGCGCCAGATTGAACGCGCAGGTGCTCTTGCCCACGCCACCCTTGCCCGACATCACCAAGACGATGTTGCGAACCTCGGGAACCGGATCGTCGGCGCTTGCTTGCCGGGCGGGGACTTGCAGGTCCCACAGCAAATCCACTTCGTGCACACCGAGCGGCCCCACCAGCTCCTGTAGATCGCGCGTGATGCGCTCTTTGCTCGCCCCCGCCGGAGCGCTCAACTGCACCCTGAGCGAAAGCCTGCGGCCATCGAGCTTGACGTCGCTCAGCAGGCCAAGCTCGCTCATCGGTCGCTCGAAGACCGGGTCGACCAGCTTGGCCAAGGCCTGCTCTACAGACTGCAACGTCAACGCCGCCATCACGCGTGCTCCGTCCCCTTCGGAAGCGCTCGACCAGTAAACGGATGCCAGGACCCTAAAGCGCGTGGTTCGCTGCGTCAAGGGCGACTCACAGCCGCCCCAAAGCCGCCCAAACCATGCCCGAGCCAGCGGCTCGGCACGCATACCCCTGGGCGGCGCTTGCGGCCAGCACGTCTTGGCTCCAGTATTGCTCGCCTTCTTGGTTCGAGCTGGGCATAGTGTCGGCAGCGGCCGTTTGCGAAAAGGGGGATCGGCCGATCGAGCCGGAGGCTTGTGACCGATGCGGGCTAGACAAAGGGCCGTCCTCCCCTGCACGGTTTTCGGTGTCTGCGCGCTGGTTTATGTCCTTACCCTGGGCAACCGCATACTCACAACGAGCCCGGACAACCACTACCTGCACCTTGCCAACAGCTGGCTTCACGGTGAGCTGGCGGTATTGGGGGACCGGCCGCCCGGCAGCAACGATTGGGCTCTGTACCAGGGCCGCTGGTACGTTTCGTTCCCGCCCCTGCCTGCCCTGATTGTCTTGCCGGCGGTGGCGTTGGCGGGCGGTACCGCGCTGCCCGATTGCCTGTTTTGGGCGCTGATCGCAGCGCTTGGTCCCGCGCTGCTGTTCGTGCTCTTGAGGAGCTTGCGCGAGCGCGGTCGCAGCGAGCGCAGCGAACGCGACGATCTGGTCCTGACCGGGCTGTTCGCGTTCGGCAGCGTCTACTACTTCGTGGCGGTGCAGGGGTCGGTCTGGTTCGCCGCCCACGTGGTGGCTTGCCCGTTACTCATCCTGTATCTGCTGCACGCGCTAGGGGCACGGCAACCGTTGCTTGCAGGTGTCTTCCTGGGGCTTGCCTTTCTCACGCGCCCGCCGACGCTGCTTGCCGCGCTGTTTTTCCTGCTCGAGGCGCTGGCGCAAGCGCGACCCGCGGACACGCCGCCGGTAGGGTCCGGCAGCCACGTGCTAGTCCGCGCGCGCCGCTGGCTGGGCGCGGTGTGTTGGCGGGCCAGCGTCCGACCGCTTGCGCTGTTCACCTTGCCCCTGCTCGCGGTCGGGCTGTTCAGCGCCGGCTTGAACCTGGCGCGCTTCGACGACCCGTTCGAGTTCGGCCACACCTACCTCCAGGTGGCCTGGCGCGGCCGGATCGACACCTGGGGCCTGTTCAACTACCACTACTTCGCACGCAATCTTGCCGTGTTTGCGACCGCGCTGCCGTGGTTGTCGATCCACGCACCCTACCTCACGATCGGTCGCCACGGCCTGGCGTTGTGGTTCACCACACCGCAGTTGCTCTGGCTGCTCTGGCCCGCGCGCGTCCCGAGCACCAGCGTCGCCCTGTATCTCTCGGCCGCTGCCATCGCGATCATGGATCTGTGCTACCAGAACAGCGGCTGGATCCAGTTCGGGTATCGCTTCGCCACGGACTACCTCCCGCTCCTTTTTGGGCTGCTCGCGCTTTCGGGCCGGCGCTTCGGGCCCGGTTTTCATGCCTTGATGGTGTTCGCCCTGATCGTGAACCTGTTCGGCGCCGTGACCTTCGATCGCATGCCCGAGTTCTACGATACGGACCTGACGCAGCGCGTCATCTTTCAGCCCGACTAGGAGCCGCCCCTGCACCGAATGCTGGTAGCCGTTCAGGTCCCTGGAAGTCAACGATCACGAATGCTGCACGACGCTCGCCGCCCGCACGGTGCCGTGGCCCTTCGTGCAAATAATTGGCACTGCCCTGGCCCCAATGTGCAACCAACGTGCAACCAATGTGCAACTGAATGCGCGTCCCAGGTCGTGAAGGTTGCCGAGCGATGCTACACGCGACCCAGGAGCTTGCCTCACGACAGGAAGACGCGCAAGATTCTGGCGGATAACTGCGAGCGACGTTCGCGTTTCTTCCGTCGCTCTTGGGAAGGTTACGGCTGTGCGAAAGGCATTGCAACGATCACCCAAACGGAGAAAGGTCCTCTTTTCGCTGATTCCCTTGGCGACAGCAACCATGCTGCTGGGGTCCGGCGTTCTGCTTGGACGCTACATGACCGTCAGATCGCTGTCGGAGCACATTCAAAACAACTATCGGGCAAGTACCTTGGGTCAATTGGTTCACGATCGCGAGGCGACTCCAAAGGTGTCGAAAGCCTACTACGACACCAAGAACAGTCTCAGCGAGATGGATAGCTACCTGTGGGTGGCTCCTCATGTCATGACGCCTTTCGTCGGGCATGGTCCTGAGCCAGGAGTCCATCACAACAGCACGATCAATCCGTCGCAACTACGAGGATCCTATCCACCCAAGCTACCAAAACCTTCCGGTGTCTATAGGATCTTTCTCGTCGGCGGCTCGACCGCTTTTGGCTCGGGAGCGCCGAATGACAATCAGACGATAGGAGGCTACCTTGAGGCCTACCTCAACAACTTGGCATCGACGCCCGACAAGAACAGGCTGCGTTTCGAGGTGTTCACATTTGCCCAGCCGGCTTGGGCCAGCACGCACGAGCGTATAGTCATCGAGAACAGGATCATCGAGCTCATGCCGGATCTGGTCATCTCCTTATCAGGTATCAATGACATCCACTGGGGACTGGGGGGACGAAACATCCTATGGTTCAGGTCGTACGCGGACGAACACTATTGGAAAGTAGTGAACGAAGTACATGCGTTCCTAGGCCTCCCAAGAATGGCAGATGTAACTACGGTATCGAGCGATCCGATATCTTGCGATCTCGTGGCGACTCGGCTTCGATCCAATGTCGCCTTGTCGAGCTTTGCTCTGCAGCTCGTCGATGCAAAGTATCTCTTTGTTCTGCAGCCGTCTGCCCACGTATCGGAACGGGACTTGTACGCCAAGTTGGCGGACCCGACCAGTGTCAGAGAATACTGGAGCGGCTGCTACGCAAGCATCGACCGGCGTCTGAAAGCGTTGAGGAGGAACAATCTCTACTACCTGAGCTTGGTGGGGCTCTTCGACGATCGCGACAAGGCGGAAATCTACCTGGATGCCTATCACCTCGGCAACCGAGGAAACGACCTCGTGGCCGATGCTATCCGCCGCAGGGTCGTAGAAGCCATCCTGTGAAGCAGTCCTGGTACCGCTTGCCGGGGATTGTGTTCGATTGGCGTCGAGCGCTGGCGGTCGCTGGCAAGGCGCACCGACGAAGCTGACCGCCGGAGCGGGGGAAGGCTAGCGCCGGCGCTCAGTTGTTCGCGCGTGCTGCCGTACTCACTACTCCGTGTACCCGTACCGGTGGTCATACCTTGCACCTGTGGCAATCCTGATTGCCTGTGGGCGGGTGGGCTACGAGCCAAGGCCTCCCCAGCCGGCTGATGCGAGCACGCTTGACGCAGCGCATGACGATGCGGCGTCCACGGCCTGTCCCGCCGGTTTCGGGGACTGCAATGCGAATCCCGCGGACGGGTGTGAGAGCTCGCTGTCAAGCCTGGACCATTGTGGGCGATGTGGGAATGCATGCTCCGTCGCTCACACGTTGACAGCCTGCACCGCCGGACGCTGTGAGGCCCTTGGATGCGAGGCGGGCTTCGGCAACTGCGATGGGGATCCAGTCAACGGGTGCGAGCGGCCGCTCAACACGAGCACAAGCTGCGGTGGCTGCGACGTTCCCTGTGTGCCAGCGCGAGCCAGCGGCAGCTGCAACAGCGGCATCTGCGAGATCACGGCTTGCGATTCGGGCTACGGGGACTGCGATGGCCTGACCGGGAACGGCTGCGAGACGGCGCTCGATTCGCTCCTTCATTGCGGTGCGTGCGGTAGCTCGTGTCTGCTGCCGCACACGAGCACCAGCTGCGACGCAAGCTCGTGCAGCATCACGGGATGCGATTCCGGATTCGATGACTGCGATGGAGACCAGAGCAACGGCTGCGAGGCCGCCCTGGACACGCTCGCTCATTGCGGGGGTTGCGACCAGCCGTGCGACCTGGCGCACGCAAGCGAGACCTGCGCCGGCGGCTCGTGCCAAGTCAGCTCGTGCAGCCCGGGCTTCGGCGACTGCGACGCGGTGCCATCGAACGGGTGCGAGATGCCGCTCAACACCCTCACCGACTGCGGCGCGTGCACACAGCGCTGTGACCTATCCAACGCGGACGCCTCCTGCGCATCGGGTTCATGTCGGATCATGAGCTGCAACCCGGGCTTCGGCGACTGCGACGCGGATCAGAGCAACGGCTGCGAAGCGTCGCTCGACCACCCACGACATTGCGGAGGCTGCGGGGTAAGCTGCGACGACGGGGACCCGTGCACGACCGACAGCTGCGCGAGCGGCACCTGCACCTACGCAGACAGCGGCCAATGCAGCTGTCCCGGTTCGTGCTCCGGGGGCAACTGCGGCACCTGTGCGCCCGCCTGCAGCTGCAACCAGAGCTGCCGCGGCAGCTGTTCCTCCCTGTGCTCCGCGGGTGCAACATGCGGGCTGGTGGTCTCCGACAGCAACCGCAGCAGCCAAACCTGCAGGACAACGGCCAGCTGCGAGCTTCGCTGCAGCAACAGCAACAACTGCGAACAGCTGTGTGAAGACGGCTCGAGCTGCGAGCTCATATGTTCCAACTCGGGCTGCGTGCAGGACTGTCAAGGCGCTGCTCGGTGCCTGTCGCGCTGCAGCAACGCAAGCTGTCAGCTGCTTTGCCCCGGCGGCGCCACAAGCTGCGGCGGCGGAATCACCGTGTGCAATCGCCCGTGTCCCTAGCCTGGTTGTATATAGCTAGGGGAGCGGCACCATGGTCGGCGTACGGACGACCGTGGTCGGGCGTTGACTCGGTGCGACCTGGCAGTAGCTGTTGCGGCCAAGGCAGTGCACTTCGCCGTTGCGCTGCAGGCACAAGTGCCGATATCCACTCGTGAGCGCCTCCCAGCCGGCCTCGGCCAACGCCTGCTCGGGCGACAGCAGGTCCATGCTGCCGTCGCTAAAGTCGGCGACGTGCCCCCAGCACCAGACTTCACCACCGGGTCGCAGCCCACAGGTGCTGCGGCTGCCCGCACTCACCTGTAGCCACCCCTCGTCGCTGGTCACACGCGCCGGTGTGGAGCGTGCCATCCGATCGTTGAGCCCGAGCTGGCCGTAGCTGTTGTCGCCCCAGCACCACAGCGAGCGGTCGCTGCGCAAAGCACAAGTATGCTCCCATGCGCTGATGTCCATCCACTGTGCGCCCGGGGCCACCTGCACCGGCGTAGCCTGCGAAGCAGCCGTGGTGCCGTTGCCAATCTGACCCGAGGCGTTGCGCCCCCAGCACCACAGGCTCCAATCGGCGCGCAGGCCGCACGTGTGGTGGTCGCCCAGCGCGAGTGCGACCCAATCGGTGTCGGGGCTCACGAGCTGGGGGCTCGTCAAGCGACTCGAGGCCGCGCTCACCACCTCGTGATCGTCGTTTTCCCCCCAGCACCACAGGGTCCCGTCTGCACGAACCGCACAGGTATGATCGTCACCCGTGGCTACCTGTTGCCAGGCCTGTCCGACTTCAACCTGTGTCGGAGCACCGCGAGAACCGGTGTCGCCGAGACCCAACTGGCCGTCGAAGTTATAGCCCCAGCACCACAGGCTACCGCCGGCGCGAATACCGCAAGCGTGGCGCCGGCCGATCGCGATCTGCGTCCAATCGGTGGCTGAGCCGACTTGGCTCGCACGGTAGGAGCTCGGGCACACCTCCTCCGGTGCGGCGGGCGTGTTCAAACGCCCCCAGCACCACAGGCTTCCGTTGCGCAGCGCGCAGGACTGCGTGCCGCGCGCTTGGATCTGGGTGGTGGCGTCGGGCAGCACGCAGGCTCCAGCGCGACAGGACTGCCGCGGGCCGCAGACATTGCCGCAGGCGCCGCAGCTCGTGCTGGCCGTTAGGACGCTCTCGCAGCCCGTGAGTGGATCGCCGTCGCAATCCGCGGTGCCGGGCGGGCAGACCAGAACCGGCGGCGGCGCGTCGGGCACGGCGTCCGCGTCCATGCTCGCGTCCACGGGGAGCATGGACGTGGTGTCGGGTCGCGAGGCGTCGCCGGCTTCCACTCGGGCATCAGCCGCGCCGCCATCACTTCCTGCACTACTACCCGCACTGCCGCCGCCACTGTCCTGCCCGGCGTCACGTCGCCCAGCAAAGCCCCTGGTGTCCTCAGCGGGACGGACGTCGAGCGTCGTCGAGTGGACACGGTGACTGGCTTGCAGCTGCACGTCGACCTCGCCCACGTCGAGGCGGGTACCCCTGGGCAGCCACACCAGGATGGCTCCAGCGCGCAAGCGGATCTCCGCCGGTTCGATGTCGGCAAAGCGGATTTGGAAGCCTGGTACTAACGCCAGACGGTCGCCGTGCACGTGTAGGTAGTTGTCCAGCGCTACGCCCGAAAGGGTGTAGATTTGCGAATCCATCAGGTTCTGGGGCACCCGCGCAGGCGCAATCTGGAGCTTGCCCCGATCGCCGCAGGCAAGTGTGAGCAATGCACACAGACCCAGCCCCGCACGACGGACCATACCCATCGGTCAATTGAGTACGGCATCGCGGCTCAGGCGTGAACGGCGGCCGTCGTTGCCGGCTCAGCCGATCCTGGCCCTTGCGTTTACCCAATTGCCGCGCGTGGGCTGCGGGCCGACACACCCGGGGCGCCGGGTGCGGCACACACGAGCTGAAGGCCGCGCTCCCGGCAGCCGCGCTCAAAGGTCTGGGCGGCCTGGCGCGTTGCGAAGAACGCTACCGCCAGGTCGCCACCGCCGGCGCCGGAAGGTTTGGCGGCGCCGCCAGCCTGGACGGCAAGCGTACGGATGATGCGCAATGCGGGCGTCATGAGGCTGCAGTCGGCCAGTCGGCCGAGCCGCTCCAAAAGCTCCGCGTGGGCGTGCACGGCGTCGAGCAGGGCCGCGTGATCTCCGCGGCGCCACGCTGTCGAGAACGTCGCGGCGGCGAGCCCCAGCCGGTCCATGACCCGGCCATGCTCTGCGGGCGCGACCTCGGCAGCCCGCGTCACACGCTCGAGGAGGATACGGGTCGAGGCCGGCTGGCCGCTCCAAACCACGCATGCCTCGAGGCCGGCAGGCCAAGCAACGGGCTCGCCCCTGGGCCTGCCCTCGGCGCGCCGCACCCTCACGACTCCACCGAGCGTGGAGGCGACGACGTCGGCGCCGCTGCCCAACGGCGCGATCGAGCGGTGACCCGCAAGCGCGGCCTCGAGCACCTGCCGGCGTACCTCGGGGTCGTGGAGCGACAGCCCGTGACGGGCAAACACGGCGCCGGCTGCAGCCACCGCCGACGCGGCCGAGGAGCCGAGCCCGAGCTTGCTGCCGCCAAGGTACAGGGCGCTCGTGTCGATCGAGAGCGCTTCGGGAAGGGGGCCCAGGCGGCGTTCGGCGTATGCGCGAGCGGCCGCCGCCTCGGGAGTCAGGGGCTGTGCAGGCTGTTGTTGCGCGGGGTCCGGCTCCCAGGTTGCGCGCACGCGGCGCTCGACCGCAGCCACCAGGGCCTCGGCTCCTTCGAGCACCACGTACTCGCCGCTCAGCATGAGCTTGCCCGGAGCGCTCACGTGACCTCGAACACCCGAATCGACGCCTACCACGTCTCCACTCCTGGTCCGGGGCGAGCCAGGAGCGTCTGGGTGATGCCGTCCAGGGATCCCAGGGCGCGCGCCACCGGCTCGGCCTGACCCGGCCGGCACAAGGCCTTGACGTGGGGACCGGCGTCGACCGTAGCCCAGACCTCGATGCCTTGCCGCTCTCTGAGCTCGCGCACCCGGTGCAACGCGGCCACGGTGCCGGGTTGCCAGTACAGCAGCGCCGGCGCCGCGGCGAGCGCGCAAGCGTGCATCGACAGGGCGCTGTGCTCGGCGGCCTGCCCGAGCGCGGTCAGGTCGCGCTCGAGCACGGCCCTACGGATGCCCGCGCACAGCTCGGCTGCAAGATCTTTCCAGGCAGCGTAGTAGGGCGATGTGCGCTTGGTGTGGGTCATGCCCAAACGCGAGGAGGTGGGTTTGCGTCGAGCCGACACCACCGCGACCACCACGCGCAGATCCCAGTGCTCGGCGGGCGCGAGGGGCTCCGCGGCCAGCGCTGCGGGTCGCGGAGCACGGCCCCTCGAGGCTTGCCCTGGCTGCCGGCCGGCCGGCAGGTACACGTAGCCGCCGAAGATCGAGCGCGCGGCCGAAGCCGAGCCTCCCCGGGCGAGTGCGCTCAGCTCGTCGAGACGGAGGTCGAGGCCGGCGGCGCGACTCGCCGCAGCGGCCAGGGCCGCAAACCCCGAGGCGCTCGACGCCAGACCGGATGCAGTCGGAAAGCGATTGCGGCTCTCGACACGCGCACGCAGCGACAGGTCGCTACGCTCGCGCACCCGATCGAGCACTGCCGCGACCCGGCCGAGCTCGGGCGCAGGCGCGACCTTGCCGTCGAGCACGAAGCTATCGGACTCGAACCCAGAAGCGAACTCGACGCTGGTCTCGGTGACCAAGGGATCGAGTGTGACCGAAATGCTCGGGACGTCGGGTAAATTGAGCGCCGGATCGAGCTTGCCCCAGTACTTCGCCAAGGCGATGTTGGCGCGCGCGCGGGCGTTAGCCTGCAGGCTGGCCTGCCGCACGCTCAAGCGCTGACCTCGGTCACCAGCACCGCCTGGGAGAAGCGTAGCAGCGGAGCCGCGATCTCGCGGGCCCTCCGCTTCGATTCCGCCAGCGCCACCATGCAGCCACCGCCGCCACCGCCGGTGAGCTTCGCACCGAGGGCCCCCGCCTGCCGCGCGGCTTGGCACATGGTGTCGAGTTTCGGCGTCGAGACACCCAGCCGTCGAAGCGCCTGCTGGTTGCTGTCCATCAACGACCCTAGCTGCGTGAGATCGCCCGCCACGAGCGCCTTCTCTCCGGCCTGCGCGAGGGATGCGATCTCGTCGAAGGCGGCCTGGGTGTCGGCCGGCTGTCGCTCGAGGCGGCGTGCGACAGCGTCCACCATCCGCTTGGTGCCGGACTGCCCGCTATGTCCCACCACCAAGTGCAGGGGCGCGTTGCTTCGGACGACCGTCCCGCCCTGCCCCTTGCGAAAGCGGACGAGCCCACCGTGGGTTGCGAGAAAGCTGTCCACTCCGGAAGGGTTGCCGTGGAACACGCTCTCCCATGGTCGCACGACCTCGATGATCTCGGCCGCTGAGCGGCTCTGCCCCAGCGCACGCCCGACGGCGCGAACGACCGCAACGGCCAGCGCCGCCGAGGCGCCAAGGCCCGCGGCAGGAGGCAGCTCGACCCGTGCGCGCACGCACAGGCCGCGCTGCGGCGGCACCCGGCAGGCACCCAACAACCCGCGCAAGGCTCGCTCGAGATCCACGAGCTGCGGATCGGCCGGCGCGACGCCCAGCTCCACCTCGAACCCCCACGGATCGACACGCAGCGAGCACCTGGTCGCCGGCTCCGCGTGGGCGACCGCACCGCGATCGAGGGCCGCCGCGAGCGCGCTGCGTCCATGGACCACAGCGTGCTCCCCAAACAAAATGACTTTGCCGTGCCCTCTGCTCATCCCACCACATCAACTCTGGCGTGAAGTCAAGACATCGAGCAGCTCACTCAGCGGCGAGGGATCCAGCGGCGCAGCGTCGAGCGCGGCGCGGGCGTCGGCGACGAGGGCTTGCAGGCGAGCTTCCGCATGCGCCTTGACACCGCGACGCTCGAGCAGATCGACGACGGTCCTGATTTGTGCGTCGCTGGCCTGGGTGTTGCCGTGCACCTGAGCAAACGCGCGCCGGTCGCCGGCCGCAAGCTGCATTTCGGCCTGTTCGACGAGCGCCGTGCGTCTGCCCTGCCGCAGATCGCTGGCAAACGGTTTTCCCACGCGCCCGGCTTCGCCGAACACGTCCAGCAGATCGTCCCGCATCTGAAACGCGAGACCGGCTGGGCGAGCAAAGCGATCGAGTGCCTCGAGCTGGTCATCGCCCGCGTCGAACAGCAGTGCCCCCAGCCGAAGAGGCGCCCGGAGGGTGTAAGAGCCGGTCTTCAAGCGGGCTACGCAAGCGACATCGCGGTGGCCGAGCAGATCGAGCTGCTGGCCAACCACAACTTCCTGAGAGGCTTGGGCGAAAGTCGCGTAGGCCCGAGCACGGGTCGCGGTAGGAAACGAGCATCCGAGCAGCAGCTCCAACGCCATGGCGTTGGCCAGATCCCCGGCAAGCACCGCCAGGCAAGCCCCCATGTGCCGGCTTTGGTAGCGTTTCCCGAACCGCACATGCAACGTGGTACGACCGCGGCGCAGCGCATCACCGTCCATCCAATCGTCGTGGACGAGCAGGTACGCCTGCAACAGCTCCAGCGACGCACCGAGCACGGCCGTATCCTCGGGGCGCGCTCCCGGGTCGATGCTCTTCGCGCCCGACCACGCCACCATGGGACGCAGCCGTTTTCCGCCGCGCAAGGTGAGCTCGCCAAGGGCATCGTAAAGCTCGCACGCCGGTGTCGACACGGCGAGCTTCATCCGACGCTTGGCCGCAAAAAACGCCTCGAGTCGAGCGTTCACCACGTCGCGCACGTCCAGCATCCCTTGCGGTATCACCGGTCGCACCTCGGGCTTTTCGTGCCGTAGTGGTTGGGCGTCGCAGGATTCGAGGTCGGCCATCGCCTTAGGGCCCGCGGAAGAACAACTCGTGTGTTTCGGTGAGGACTGGGCGCCGCTGGCGAGGCGCGACGACGAGGAGTATTGGGGATACTTCGAGGAGGAGCAACATAGCCGGCAGTGGCCAGAACCGGCGAAATGGATGAGTTATTCTTCCGCGGGCTCTCACCTTGGACTACTTGCAGCATGGTACCGCTGGCGCAACGAGCCTGCTACACTGCTTTGCACACCGCAAGGTTGCGTGCCCCTACCTCACCACGCTCTCAGGCGGGCCTCGGTAAGGCCGGACCGACTCGCGGGTCCAGCTCGCGGGTCCATCTCACGGCTCGATACGGGGTCGTATCTGAGGCCGGCGAAGATCCGCACCCGCCTCGGTGGACCGACCCCTCATGTCGACTCCTCACCGCAAACCCGGCTGGCTGCGCGTACGCGTACCAAGCGGGGAGCGCTACCGCAGGCTCAAGCAGCTCGTACGCGGCCTCGATCTGCACACCGTGTGCGAGGAGGCGCGCTGCCCCAATACGGGTGAGTGCTGGGGGCAGGGCACGGCGACCCTGATGATCCTCGGCGATACCTGCACGCGGGGATGCCGCTTCTGTGCCGTCCGGACCGGCCATCCCGGCGGTTTGGTGGATCCGCGAGAGCCGGATCATGTGGGGCGCGCGCTGGGCGAGCTCGATCTGGCCTACGTGGTGCTCACGATGGTGGATCGCGATGACCTGTTCGACGGAGGTGCCGCTCATGTGGCGCGGACGGTTCAACGCATCCGCCGGCACAGCCCGGATACCCTGGTGGAGACATTGGTCGGCGACTTTGGCGGCCGCAGACACGATGTGAGCACGGTAGTACACGATGGCCGGCCGGACGTATTCGCCCACAACGTGGAGGTCGTCCCGCGTTTGCAGCGCCGGATGCGCGACCCGCGTTGTTCCTGGGAGCGATCGTTGCAGTGCCTGCGCTGGGCGCGCGAGTCCGGCGCCGAGATCACCAAGTCATCGTTGATGGTGGGCTGCGGCGAACAGACCCATGAGGTGGAGGCCGCGCTTTGCGAGCTGCGCGAAGCGGGCGTGGATGTGGTGACCATCGGCCAGTACCTCAGGCCCGGTAAAAAGCATGCGCCGGTCGTCCGTTACCTCGAGCCGGTGGAGTTCTCGCGCTTCAAGACGCTGGCGGAACAGCTCGGGTTTCGTTTCGTGGCTTCGGGACCGCTCGTGCGCTCGAGCTACCGCGCCGCGGAGGCCTTCTTAACGGGAGCGCTGAGCAAACGCAAAACAGCAATTGGCGATCGGTACGGCAACAAGGGCAGACGCCTGCAGGTGATCAGCTAATGGAAACGCATTCGACGCATGCCGCGGCCAGCCCCGCAAACGGCGGCGAGAGCGCGGAAGATGGGATTGCACGCGTGATCGCTCCCGGCGGCGGCGTTGATCCGGCGACCGATCCAAACCTCGACCTCGAGTTCGTGGTTCGGCTCTACAAGGCCATGGTGCGGACACGCATCGTGGACGAGCGCGCGACCGCCTTGCAGCGCCAGGGACGCATCGGCTTCCACATCGGGTCGCTGGGCGAAGAGGCCGCGGTCATCGGTTCGGTGGCCGCCCTTCGGGCCCAAGACTGGGTGTTTCCCTGCTACCGCGAGTGGGGCGCGGCGCTATGGCGAGGCCTGTCGCTGCAAACCTACATGGACAACCTGTTCGGCAACGCCGACGACGTCGCGCAAGGACGGCAGATGCCGGATCACATAACCGGACGCGCGGTCAACTTCGGTTCGGTCACCTCGCCGATCGGCACCCAGATCAGCCAGGCTGTGGGCTTTGCCTATGCAGCAAAGTACCGGGGACAAGACCTGGTGACGGCCGTGTACTTTGGCGAGGGCGCCACCAGCTCCAACGATTTCCACTGCGGAATGAACTTCGCCGGCGTGCTGCGCGCACCCGCGTTGTTCTTGCTGCGCAACAACGGTTGGGCCATCAGCGTGCCGGCCTCCAAGCAAACGGCCGCCATCACCTTCGCCGACAAGGGACGAGGCTACGGCGTGCCCGCGCTGCGGTGCGACGGGAACGACGCGCTGGCGGTCTACGCGACGGTGCGCGCGGCGGTCGAGCACGCCGCTGCGGGCCGCGGTCCGATGTTCGTCGAGATGCTCACCTACCGCATGGGTGCGCACTCGACGTCGGACGATCCGCGCGCGTACCGCGCTCAGAGCGAGGTGGAAGAGCAGAAGAAGCGCGACCCGATCCAGCGCCTGCGCGCCTACCTCGAAGCACGCGGGCAATGGTCGGAGCAGCAGCAGCAGCAGCATGCCGACGAGGTAGCAGCCGAGTTCAAGCGCTGCCTTGGGCGAGCGGAAGCGGCGGGAAAGCCCGAGCCGTCGAGCATGTTCCACGGGGTGTATGCGAGCCAACCTCCGCACCTCAAGGAGCAGGAGCTGCAGTGTCTCGGCGGGCCACGTGCCAAAACGGGGCACTGAGGGGCCCGCGCAAGAACCACCGCGTTGGAGAGGTCGTTGCCGTGACTGAGATGAACATGGTCCAGGCGATCAACAGTACGCTGCGATCGGAGATGCAGCGTGACGATCGAATCGTGCTGCTCGGGGAGGACATCGGCAGCGTCGGCGGAGTCTTCCGCGTCACTTCCGGACTGCAGCAGGAGTTTGGCGAGCAGCGGGTGATCGACACGCCGCTAGCCGAGACCGGGATCGTTGGCACCGCGATCGGTATGGCCATCTACGGCCTGCGACCCGTACCGGAGATCCAGTTCGCCGATTTCATCTTCCCCGCGTTCGATCAGATCGTCAGCGAAGCAGCCAAGTACCGCTACCGCAGCGGCGGCGAGTTCCAGTGCCCGATGGTGCTGCGCACGCCCGTTGGCGGCGGTATCCGAGGCGGCCACTACCACTCGCAATCGCCCGAGTCGCTGTTCATTCACAACGCTGGGCTCAAGGTGGTGTACCCGGCTACGCCCTACGACGCCAAGGGGCTGCTCAGCAGCGCGCTTCGGGACGACGACCCCGTGCTTTTCTTCGAGCCCAAACGCGTGTACCGCGCAGCCAAGATGGACGTTCCCGAAGACGACTACCAGCTGCCGCTGTGCCAGGCGCATACCGTGCGCGAGGGCAACGACGTCACGCTCGTCACCTGGGGCGCGATGCTGTACGAGAGCGTGGCTGCCGCACAGCAGGTAGCAGAGCAGGGCATTGGCACCGAGATCATCGATCTACGAACGCTGTGGCCGGTGGACAGCGACACCGTGACCGAGAGCGTCAAGAAGACCGGCCGCCTGGTCGTGGTGCACGAGGCGCCCGCGGCGTGCGGCCTGGGTGCGGAGCTCATCGCGCAGCTGTGCGATCGAGCGTTTCTGCATCTGCAAGCGCCGCCGCGCCGGGTCACCGGCTGGGACACGCCGTTCCCCTACACCCTGGAAAACGAGTACCTGCCGCTGGCGCATCGGATCGTACCGGCGCTCGTGGAGAGCGCCCGTTTCTAGGCTCGAGTTCAGCACTTTTGGTGAAGCGAAATCCCCGCGAAAACTGGCAGTTCAAGGCGCGACGACGACTAATGGTGGTGTCATTGGGAGGAGGAGCAACGCCGAAATGCCGGTTTTCCCGGGGATTGCAGCCGCCGAAAGTGCTGAACTCGAGCCTAGTCCTTTGGCAACGGAGTCTTGGTCCCCGGCGCTGAGGATGGCGAGCGAGAGACGAACGAGGTCGCAGGGCACCCGCTGACAGGAAGGACAGACCGTATGGCGCGTTTCGAGTTTAGACTGCCTGATATCGGCGAAGGCGTGGCCGAAGGCGAGGTCACGCAGTGGCACGTCAAAGCAGGCGATGCCGTGGCCGAGGATCAACCCATGGTGGAGGTGATGACCGACAAGGCCACGGTCACCATCGGCGCGCCGCGAGCGGGCCGCATCAGCGAGCTGCTGGCCGATGTTGGCAGCACGGTCGACGTCGGCGAGGTGCTCGTGGTGATCGAAACCGAGAGTGCCGGTAGCGATGCCACCGCTGGCAGCAACGGCTCGGGCGCACCGGCCGCCGGCAGCACGGCCCCCGAGTCCGAGCCGGCAGCGAGCGCAGTGGGCGACCTGCGCGAGGTGCTGCCGGGGACAGGCTACTTGAGCGAAGCCGGCCAGCAACCCAGGGCGCATCTGGAATCGGGCGTGGTGCCCGCTCCGAGCGCGGCCGAGCCGTCGGGATACTTTTCGCCCAGGCCCCTGGCCACGCCCGCCACACGCAAGCTGGCTCGCGACTTGGGCATCGACCTGAGGCGAGTGCCCCCGAGCGGCGCGCACGGTCGCGTCACGTCCGAAGACGTGCGAGGAAGCGAGGAGCGGCTTCCCACCCCCGGGGCCGCACCACGTGCAGGTTCCTCGCCGCCGTCGCCGCCAAGGCCGACTTGGGACGCCAGCGGGACGAGCCCCGAGCAGCGCGTGCCGTTCGTGGGGTTGCGGCGCAAGATCGCGGAGCGCCTGCAATACTCCAAGAACACGGCGGCCCACTTCACGTTCGTGGAGGAGTGTAACGCAGAGCGCTTGGTGGAGCTGCGCGATCGGCTCAAGGCCAAGGCCGCCGAGCGTGGCGTTGCACTGAGCTTTCTGCCTGTTATCGCCAAGGCCGTCGTCTCGGCCCTGCGCCGCCACCCCATGCTCAACAGCACGCTCGATACCGGCAGCAACGAGCTCGTGCTGCGCGACCATGTGCACCTGGGCATTGCGGCCGCGACCGACCAGGGGCTGATGGTGCCCGTGATCCCGCACGCAGAGCGTTTGAGCGTGCTCGAGCTCGGACGCGAGATTCAACGACTCGGTCAAGGCGCGCGCAGCGGCGAGCTCGCTTCTTCGGAGCTCGCCGGATCCACGTTCACGATTACGTCGCTCGGCAAGCAGAGCGGGCTCTTTGCCACGCCGGTGATCAACCCGCCCGAAGTGGCCATCTTGGGCGTTCATCGCATCAAAGAGCGGCCGGTGGTGCACGAGGGCCGCATAGTGCCCGGCCAGGTGATGCTGCTAACGCTCTCGCTCGATCACCGCATCGTCGACGGCCATGTGGGCGCGGCGTTTCTCTACGACGTGATCGAGCAGCTGGAAGAGCCGGCATCGATGCTGCTCGATACGGTCTAGGGTGGTCCTTGGCGCATGGACGACACGGCAAGCCCTCCCGGCCAAGGTGGCGCAACGTCGCCGGGCGGGATGGATCGAACCCGCCGTCTCAGGTCCGCCCTGCTGCGCTGGTACGAACGCTCGGCACGCGATCTGCCCTGGCGCCGCACGCGCGATCCGTATGCGATCTGGGTCGCGGAAGTCATGCTGCAGCAGACCCGGGTCGAGCAGGCGCTGCCCTACTACGCGCGCTTCATGCAGCGCTTCCCCAGCGTCGAAACGCTGGCGGCGGCATCCGAAGACGACGTGCTCGCGCTCTGGAGCGGGCTTGGCTACTACCGTCGCGCCCGCCAACTGCACGCCGGAGTGCGCGAAGTCGCCGAGCGCTACGGCGGTCGCGTCCCGCACGAGCCGGCGGCGCGCCGCGCACTGCCCGGTGTCGGGCGCTACACCGCCGGCGCGATCGGCAGCATCGCCTTCGGACGGGCCGAAGCGATCGTGGACGGCAATGTCGCGCGCGTGCTGAGCCGGCTGTTCGCCGTCGACCTGCCCTCGGGGACGGCTGCGAGCCAGCGCCGTCTATGGAGCCTGTCCGAAACCCTGGTACGCGGGCCGCGCCCGGGCACGCTCAACCAGGCCCTGATGGAGCTTGGCGCGACCCTGTGCACGCGCAGCAAACCGCGCTGCGAGCAATGCCCCGTAGTGCTGCACTGCGAAGCCTACAGCAGTCAGCGAGTGGGCGAGCTGCCTGTAGCAAGACGGCGGGCAGCGCCTCGAGCGCTCGACTGGTGTGCGGTCGCCGCCTTCGCAGCCCAGCACAGCCAGCCGGCGTTGTGGCTGGCACGCGCGCCGAGCTCGCTTTTCGGTGGGCTCTGGAACCTACCCACGGTCGAAGGACACGGTCGGGCCAACGCGCGCCAAGCCCTGGAGGCGCTCGGCATACGGGCCAAGCTCGACGGGGCGCCCGCAGGCAGGGTAAAGCACGTGCTGTCGCACCGCAGGCTCGAGGTCGAGTTGTGGCTGGCCGAGCAGGGGCGCGGGACAGGCAGCGAGACGCTGCGCGCCGTCCCCGTTCACACCCTACAACGCGTGGGCACATCGCGATTGACTCGCAAGCTCGTCGCGCTGGCCATGCGGCTCGCGGGCTCCGTCCCGCTGCCTCGGGTGGCGGGTGGGGTCCCGGCGCATCGGGACCCTGATTCACCTACAGCTTGTACAACGGCAAAGACCTGTCTACGGTGATTTGCAGCAAGCGGCGGGCAACCGTACTGGCACCTGTGAGGCTTTTCGTGAACCGATCGATTCTGGCTTCGAGCGCAGCACTCGCTGGTGCTCTGATGGCTCTTGGCACTGCCGGCTGCGGCAAAGACGCAGGCGGCAGCGGAGCTGCGACCGGTGGCGGGGTCACGGTTCCAGCCATGGGCACCGGCGACTGTTCCATGTTGCCGGTTGCAACCGGCGTGCAGACCGCATGTCTGCGGACGGGCAACGACAGCCCGAACGTCTGGGTGCGCTGCGGCGGCGGCGTGGCGAGCGACGAGGCGTATGCGGTGGCGGTGGCACCGGACGGCAGCATCTACGTGGGAGGCAGCTTCGGTCAGCTGATCGATCCCAACGGGCTTCAGACGATCGCGGATTGCCTGAACATGACCCAGGCGGACTTCGAGCGAGCCAGCTTCGCGATGACGGAGGTGATCACGTCGGGAGGCGGCGAGGATCTGTTCCTTGCCAAGTACTCGAGCGCCGGCCAGCTGCTGTGGATTCGCACGGCCCCGGGACCTGCGGACGACGGTGCCGTCCGGGGGCTGGCGATAAGCCCCGCCGACTCGTCGGTGGTCGCGGTGGGCGACTTCGCAGGCCAGGCCATGTTCGGCTCGTTCCCGGTGGCCACCCAGGCGCACCGGGACGTCTTCGTGGCGAAGTACAGCCCCAACGGGGACGTGATCTGGGTCGACACCGCCACCGTCGCTCCCGACCCCTTTGGCAACGACGACGCCACGGCTCACGGCGTGACGATCGACCCGCTCGACGAGACCATCGTGGTGACGGGCCACTACGCGGGAACGATCAGCTTCCCGCATACCGACCCCTCGCTGCCGCCGGTCGTGCTGACCGCCCTGGGTCCGCAAGACCTGTTCGTCGCGGAGTTTTCGCAAACCGGCGATATCGTGTGGGCCGACGAAGCCGGCGGCACGGAGGACATCTCCGAGGGACGCGACGCGACCACCGAACCCGATGGCACCTTCATGGTGGTAGGCACGCTGGCCGGTGGTGCCGTGGAGCACATCACGGACTTCTACGGCACCGACGTGATGATCGCATCCTACTCGGGCACGGGCATGGCCGAGAATCAGTCGGACATGCTGCTCATTCACTACAGCCACGACGGCCGGGTGCTGTGGGCCACCAATGCCGGCTACCCTGGCGAGGACACGCTCGGCGAGGGCGTGACCCACGACAGCCTGGGCAACGTCTACGTGGTCGGCCGCTTCGGTGAATGCCTGATGCTGCGCAAGCAAGCCGTGCTTCCTCTTGCGCCGCCGCTTCCCTTCGTGCCGCCACCTCCCGGCACCTGCGTGGACACGCCCGGCGAGAGCGCGCTCATGGGCAGCGGCAACCACGACTGGTTTGTCGCGAAATACGCCGAGAGCGGGCTGCTGTTGTGGGCCAAGGCCTTTGGCGACTTCGACCTCGATCGAGGCTACGCCATCGACATGTACGAGGGGCCGGCGGGAAGCTGGCTCTACGTCGGGGGGCGGTTTAGGGAGAACGTAGACTTCGGGGGCCCGCTAGGTCTGGTGACCTGCCAGGGCATCGACTGCCATGGGATCATCAAGATGGACACGGAGGGCAACGTGCTGTGGGCCAAGTCGCTTGATGGGGACGCCGAGAGCGCCTTTTTCGACCTCGCGGTCGATCCCCGGGACGGCGCCGTGGTCGGCGCAGGAGCCTTCAACGGGGTGGTGAGCTTCGAAGCCTCGACCCCCAACGAGGCTACGCTGACCGCCTGCACCCAGTTTGACACCGACACCCTCGCCACCGACGGCGACGTCGTGCTGTACAGGCTGGCGCCCTAGTAGATCTTAGTAGGTCCCAAGTTAGGTCTTGGCCTTGGTAGTCCTTGGGGTAGCCGGTTTCCCCGTCGCCGAGCTGCCGTCGTGATAGTTGTGCTCATCATTCAATTGCGCTAACGATCAAGCCATGAACGTGTTCAGAGCAAGCTTGGCCGTTGTCGGAGGTTTCCTTATAGCCGCGTGCAGCGCCGCTCCACCAAGCGACACGGGAATCGTCGGCCGGGCGGGAACCGTTGCCCAAGCCGGAACCGTCGGCCGGGCGGGAACCGTTGCCCAGGCCGGAACCGTCGGCCGCGCAGGCACGCTCGGCTTGGCAGGGACCCTCGGCGGCGCCGGCGGCCGGGGTGGCATCGGAGCAGGCATGGCGGGTTTCGGCGGCAGCCTGGGGACGAGCGGCTTCGGCGGCGGAGCAGGCGGGCTGGGTGCGGCTGGTCTTGGCGGCCGCGGGGGTGTCGGCGGCACGGTCTGCCAATCGCCCATGGCCGACTGCGACCTGAACGGAACCTGCGAAACGAACCTGACCACCGACGAGCGGCACTGCGGCTTGTGCAACCAGGAGTGCCAGCTGCCCAATGCCGACCAATCGTGCATCAACGGCCAGTGCCAGCTCGTGAGCTGCCAGGGCGGCTGGGCCAACTGCGATTTCAACCCCCTCAACGGCTGCGAAACCCGCGACACCTGCACCGGCATCGGCCCGGGCAACTGCATGTTCGGCTGGGCCGACTGCAACGGTGACGGAACGTGCGAGACGCGACTCGATACCCTGATGAATTGCGGCTTCTGCGGCGGCGTGTGCGAGCTGCCCAACGCCATGGAAAACTGCCAGCAGGGACAGTGCGTGCTCGGCCAGTGCGACCCGGGTTGGGCCAACTGCGACTTGCTTCCGCTCAACGGCTGCGAGGTGCAGGGCACCTGCCAGGGACCAGGCCCCACACCGTGTCCCTTCGGCCAGGGTGACTGCAACCGGGATGGCGTGTGCGAGGTGAATCTCCAGACCTCCACCCAGCACTGCGGTGCATGCGGAGCACCTTGCCAGCTGATCAATGCCAGCGAGAGCTGCATCAACGGGCTGTGCACGTTGGTGGGCTGCGATCCCGGTTGGGCCAACTGCGACCGCAACCCCTTCAACGGCTGCGAAACCCAGGGGCAATGTCCCATCGTGGGTGTTGGCGGCTTCGGCGGCGTTGGCGGCTTCGGCGGCTTCGGCGGTCTTGGCGGCGTTGGCGGTCTTGGCGGCTTCGGTGGCGTTGGCGGCGTTGGCGGCGTTGGCGGCTTCGGCGGTCTTGGCGGCTTCGGTGGCGTTGGCGGTCTTGGCGGCGTTGGCGGTCTGGGCGGCGTTGGCGGTCTTGGCGGCGTTGGCGGTCTTGGTGGCTTCGGCGGCGGGAGCTTCTGCGATCCGGGTCGCGGCGACTGCGACAACAACGGCACCTGCGAG
>JAKSBK010000442.1 GCA_022361155.1 Pseudomonadota bacterium | reverse complement strand
TTTTTGTCTTTTTTTCGCAACTAACAATAAAACAGTCATCCAATCACATTTAACTTCTTGCGAGAATAAAGGAGATCCTGAAGGTTATTTCTGCTGCCTGGTAGCAGTTCATTCAAAGGATCTTGCCAACCAAAATACTTGACCAAAGCCTCGTTTACGATCACTCCCTCAGTTGCATCCGTTCCGAAGTCTTTCGAGAAGTCCCGGCCTTCGATGAGGTCGATCCCCAGGGCGTCAAGATAGCCATAATCGATCAGATTGTACGTCAATGATATTGAGCTACCGTCCGATTGTCTGAAACCGAGCTCTGTCCAGGGTGTACCAAATTGGTTCATGGCCGCGGAAACGTTCAAGATCCGGCCATCGCGCATGAGCTCATTTCTGTAAAGATCATAAATTCGTCTCGCCGAGGTCTGATCAGGTGGACTATTCAGGGAGATTTCAACCACTCGCTCCTGATCGTATCCCAAGTTCTTCTCACGCAGATAATCAACCTGGCTCTTTATGACCAAAGTGCCGATGATCAACAAGATAGAGAGCGAGAACTGCAGAACTACCAAACTCTTGCTTAAATGAGGCTTACCGCCGACTTTGATGACGCCCTTGAGCACGGTTACCGGTTGAAAGCGTGCCAGGATCACGGCCGGGTAGCTGCCGGCCGCGAAGCTCACGACAAGCGCCAGTCCAATGAGAAAAACCAAAGCGGTTATGTCCGGCGTGAAGCACAGTTGTTTGTCCGCCAAGGCATTGAAAGTTGGCAGCATGAGATTGGCTAGCGCCAGCCCTGCGGTCAGAGCTACCGAAGTCGTTAGCGCAGCCTCGCCCAGATATTGCTTTCTGAGCTGCGACTGAAACGCCCCCATCACCTTTCGAACACCGACCTCCCTAGCACGGCTGACCGATCTGCCAACCGACAAGGTAATGAAGTTGACGCATGCGATCAGCAGGACCAGAATGCCCAAACCTGAGAGCACATAGGAGTCGACCGGGTTGCTCACCCGGGCGATGGTCGTCTTGATATCCGTGTTTAAGCGGATATCGGGCATCGGTTGCAGCAGCAGATCGATGTTGGTGATGTTGTCGCCTCCTTCCAAAATGACCGAGTCAACGAAGGACGGCAGCTTGCTCTCGAGCCCTGACGCTGTTCCTTCCTGTGAAAGCCGGACATACGTTTCAACGAAAGCCATATTATAGGTCGTCCAATCCGCTGGGTTAACGGTTTTGAATTTTTCGATTCGAGT
>JAKSBK010000441.1 GCA_022361155.1 Pseudomonadota bacterium | reverse complement strand
CTGGGCAAGCGCTCGTGGAAAGCCAACATGGTGGTGGCCTTCAACAAGGCCCCGGGCGATTTCGAGTTTCACGTGCTGTTCTACGACGTTCACGATGGCCAACGTAGGTTCGTCGAAGAGCTGAGTACCTTGGTCAGCAACCGGAAGCAAAGAACCTTCATACAGAAGCTCTCCATGCCCCGTGCCCGGTTCAAGCCCAACCGACACATGGAGCTCGTGGTCGTGGTTCGCCGGGTGGAAGTTGGCCGGCGAAAGTTTGGCCTGGTCGGCGAGGAGAAGCGACGGACAGGCCGGGTGATCTTCACGGATGCGGAAGCCCGCTGACCGGAGCCCCCACCGTCAAGGGCCGGTGGGGTGAGCCCTAACCCGGAAAATCTGGAAGAATTCGGCTGGCGGCCACGGAAAGCGGACCGTACGTGATCCTTTTGGCGAGCCCCGAGCATTAAGAACACAGCCTTGTGGTCCGGCTACCTGTAAGCTCGACCGCGGGTTGCACGATCGGCCTCGCTGCGACGAAGACGTGGCTCGCAGCGCCACCCTGCTCGCCCGCAGGCGTTCAAGAGTGAAAGGACACGCCCATGAGCAAAGCCAGCACACCAACGGCGGATGAAACGCTGCAAAGCGGGGCATGCCCCTGGATGAAGCTTTGCATGGCGCTCCCGCTGGCGGGCGCTGTGCTTGCGGGTTGCTCGGGCGGCGGTGATGCGGGCCCTGGGGGCCCGGGTGCCCCCGGGGTTGGCGCAGGTGGAAGCGAGATCACGGATCTGCCCAACCCGGACCCCGGGGAGGACCCCGTCAACGTGACGCCCGTCCCCAATCCCAACCCGTTTCCGGACTCCGGCATGCCCGGCCCGACCCTGCCCGACGGTGGAGTACCGCTGCCTCCGCCACCGCCCGGCCCGCCCCTCAAGTGCCCTCAGGCAGCAGACCTGGCAATAGAGCAGGTCGCGATCTACCAAACCACAAAGATCGTCTTGGCCAGAAACGGCAAGAGCGTCGACCTCATGCAACGCGAGACGGACGTGGTAGCCGGACGCAAGTCGGCCATCCGGGTGTTTGTAGAAAGGGGCATGGGCTTTCAGCCTCGCACCATCACGGCGCAGCTGACGATCCTTGCCGGGCCGAGCGCAGCTCCAGAAACCCACGAGCAGCACAAGATGGTGACAGGCGACTCGACCGACAGGGACGGCGGTTCGACATTCAACTTCAAGCTGCCGGGCGAAACCATCGGCGCGGACACACGACTCTCGATCGAGCTGCTGGAAGGCACGCCGTGCACCGTGATCCGCCCCAATATCGTTCCGAACGAGGGCGCACGCTGGCCGGCGGTGGATCTGGCCGATCTGGGTGCGCGTCAAGTCGGCGCACTCAAGGTCGTGATCGTGCCGATTCGCTACGATACCGACGGCTCCATGCGCCTGCCTGACACGTCACCGGCCGAGGTCGAAAAGTTCAAGGAGGCTCTTCTGGCCACCTATCCGATCAGCGCAACCGACCTGACGGTGCACGCGCCCATGAAGACCATGCGCAACCTGGGAGCGCAGGGCACCAACTGGAGCACCATGCTCGACAGCGTGCTCGCGCTGCGGCGCAGGGACATGGTAGCCGACGACGTGTTTTACTACGGCCTGATCATGCCGGCGGAAAGCGCCAGGGCGTATTGCTCGGGAGGTTGCGTCGCGGGCATCGCTCCGGAGGCGTCGCGCAATGCGGTGAACCAGCGCGGCGCACTGGGCCTGGGCTTTTCTGGCAACCTCGCCATCGACACCTTCCTGCACGAGCTCGGACACGCAACGGGTCGCGCTCATTCGCCTTGCGGTGGTGCTTCCCGCTCGGACCCGAAATACCCGGATCCGCGGGGAGGAATCGTGGTCTGGGGATTCGACTCGCGCAGCGACAAGCTGCTCGACCCCAAGGAGTACAAGGACATCATGAGCTACTGCGACCCGACCTGGTTCAGCGCCTACACCTACCAGCACATCCTCGAGCGGATCGCGTACATCAACAACCAGCCGTTCCTGGTCCATGCCGGGATCCAACGCTACCGGGTGCTGGTACAAGAAGTCGATGGCGAGCTGACCTGGGGTCGAATCAGCGACCAGACCGTCCCGGACGCTCCGGCCGAGTGGGCGAGTGTGCTGGATGCGAAGGGGGCGCCGGTAACGCGGGTTCAGGTCTACCGGCAGGCGCTCGAAGACGTCGACGGAGCCTTCATCTACGTGCCGGAGCCGGACCCGTCCTGGCATGCCATCCAGCTTGCAGGCCGAGCGCCCCTCGAGTTCGAGCGGCGCGGACCGGACGTGCAAAAAACCAGCAGCCCCGACTCCATCGCGGATCTGGACGCGCTCTAGCTACATGCCGGTGCAAAAGTAGGGGAGGTTTTTCCATGGTTTCGGCAACCGGATAACTGGGCGGTCAACCGAAGCTGCGCTTTTTCGCGGGACCGAGCCCGAGGCCGAGAGCGAGAGCGAGTTCGGATTCGGAAGCAGAGGGCAGAGGCCGAGACGGAGGCAGAGGGCCGCGGTGGAGGCAGAGGTCCCGATGCCGATGCGGAGGCGGATGTCGGGTTCGGACATCGGGCTCCGGGTTCCGGGTTCGGATTCGGGTTGCGACATCCGTGTCGGGTCGGAGGACGGGATTGCGGCTGTGCGATGGTGGCGAGCCGGAGGGGGCAAGCTCCAGCGCCAGGAAGGGCCGGGCTGCGGGTCGGTCGCTCTTGGTGGTCACACCCTTTGTGGCGCACGAGCCGCGCCAACCCCGCCGCAGTCGAGTGTTCGAACCGTGTGGCGTTATGGCCATGCGGGGTTGTCACGGTTCCTGCGCCGAGTGGGGGCATGACCACCAAGAGCAACCGCCCCTTCACCCAACCCTTCCTGGCACTGGAGCTTGCCCTGTCGCTGATTGGGAGCCTGCGTCCCGTGGTCGACAAGATTCGTAGACGCAGCCCGAAGTTGGCTCGTCAGCTCGAGGATTCGGCCTCCTCGGTAGTGGCCAACTTGGGCGAGGGCAATCGGCGCAGGGGCAAGGACCGGGTGCAGTTCTTCTTGATCAGCGCGGGCAGTGCGGACGAAACACGCTGCCATTTGCGGGTGGCGCTGGCGTGGGGCTGGGTAAACGAAACCGAGATCGAAACCTCGATGAGGCTGGTCGACCGACAGCTCGCGATGCTGTGGAAGCTGACGCACTGAGCACGAGCGCCCTATGATCGCTGAACCCAAGCAACTGCTGGACCCCGAGTTGCAGCACCTTGACGAGGTGCTCGACGACGAGCCTCTCGTCGATGGCTAGTTGGCGCTTTGCGGCGCCAGGGCTAGACCGATGGGCGTCGGACTTTGGGGACGTGCTGGATCGGTTCCGATGTGATGCCTGAGGTTCCCGGGATGGGGAATGACGTCTCCTTGGGGGGTTGCGTAGAGGCCAGGGGTTTGATCCCCTGTCGTGCGCAACGAACCCCGCCTTGGCAGAGGCGGAGCACCCAAGGAGAGCTCGATGATG
>JAKSBK010000440.1 GCA_022361155.1 Pseudomonadota bacterium | reverse complement strand
GGAGCTCGAGGCGGCACGGGTGGTGGCAGCGTTGCATCGGGCGGCTCGGCTGGCCTGGCGGGTTCGCGAGGCCGGGGCGGTTTCGGAGGAGGAGGTGGTAGTGGGGGTCGAAGTGGCTCCAGCGGCGCGGCCGGAACGGGCGGCGCAGGAACGGGAGGTCGGGGTGGCCTGGGCGGTATAGTGGTCGGAGGCATGGTCGCTTCAGGCGGCCTGGGAGGTGTACCGGTCGCAGGTATGGTCGCTTCAGGCGGCTTGGGCGGCGGTGGAAGCGATCCGCCGCTCGTACCGGTACCCTGCCCCTCTTACGCGCCAGTGTGCACGATGAGTAGCTGGCTTCCGGACGTCTACTACTGCGCAGAGAAGGCAGGACGTGGGCCGGCTCATAATTGCCAAGATCTTAGATGCATGGGCCGTTGCGTGTATGTAGGACGTAGACCATGGTGCATCATTGATTGCCGTCCTCCATGAAGCCCGGGGCGCGGGTCGTTGCCCACGGCCTCCCGAGCGATGACGGCTCGCGGTCGCCAACCCTGGGGATCCTTGTGCGCACGGCCTGCATGCTGGTGGGCTTGGCCGTGCCGGCCGCGGCGCTGGCCAACGGCCGCTATCCGAGGGCGCAGCAAGTCCTTGAGGACCCGCGCGACCCCAACCACTTGATCGTGCGCGCAACGTACGGGTTGCTTGTCACGCGCGACGCGGGCAAGCACTGGTCGCTGATCTGCGAGCAGGCCGCCGGCTACGGCGGTAACGAGGACCCGATGCTGGGCCTGCTCGGCGATGGCTCGCTCCTGGCCGGCACCCTCGGCGGTCTCGTACACGCCTCCGATCGGGCGTGCCGCGTGGAGCGCGCCCACGGAGTCCTCGGCAGTGCCGAGATCGTGGACGTTGCCGTGCATCCCGTGGACCGCACGCGCGCGCTCGCCCTAAGCAGAAGCGCGCAGCCGGGCTTGTCCGTGCACAGGCTGTGGCAGACGAGCGATCACGGCGCGAGCTGGACAAAGCTCGGCGGGCCGTTCGGCGCAGAGCTCAACCTGGTCGCAACCGCCTTCGACGCTGCACCCAGTGACCCGCGCCGCATCTACGTGAGCGGCTTGGTGGATACGCCCGCGATCGCAGGGGTGCTCCTGCGGAGCGACGACGGAGCGGTCCGCTGGACCGTGCTGCCTGTGCCGGACACCGGGTCGCGTGCCATTCCTTTCTTCACCTCGGTGGCGCTAGACGATCCCGATACGCTCTACGTGCGCATACGCGCTGCGAAAGCAGACCGCTTGCTGGTCTCTTCGGACGGGGGCCGTTCCTGGCGCAGCGTGCTCGAGGGCAAGGCCGTGATGGC
>JAKSBK010000439.1 GCA_022361155.1 Pseudomonadota bacterium | reverse complement strand
GGTGCTCGGCCTGGTGGCGGCTTTGATCCGCTCTCTGGCAGGGCTGCTGTCCAACGTGCTCTTCGTCACGCTGATGGTCGGCTTCATGCTGTTCGAGGCCATCACGCTGCGCAGCAAAGTCGAGCGCGCCTTGCCGACCTCCAGCAGGTTCGAGGGTCTGGCCAAGACCGCAACAGAGGTCAACACCTACCTGCTGGTCAAGACCGGGGCCAGCTCGGTCACCGGCCTGCTCGCGTTCGCCTGGACGGCGGCCTGGGGACTCGACCTGCCCATCATGTGGGGTCTGCTCGCTTTCCTGTTGAACTACATCCCGAGCATCGGCAGCTTCGTGGCCGCCGTCCCGCCCGTGCTGCTCGGCGTGCTGCAGCACGGCCCCGGTACAGCGCTCGCAGTGGCGCTTGGCTACGTCGGCATCAACACAGCCATCGGCGGCATGCTGGAACCGCGCGTGCTCGGCCACGCCATGGGCCTGTCGCCGCTGGTCGTCCTGCTCTCGGTCCTCTTCTGGGGCTGGCTGCTCGGCCCTGTTGGCGCGCTGCTTTCCGTCCCCCTCACCATGGTGGTCAAGATCTGGCTTGCCAGCAGCTCCGAGCTGCACTGGCTCGCAGCCCTCCTCGAAGGGCCTCCACCGAAGACCAAAGCGCGCCTGAGCCCCAAAACCGACCCCGTAAGCAGCCGGCCCCCGGCTGCCCCACTTGCTTGACACCCTGGTCGAGACCATTATCGTCCGCGGCCCTCTTCCGGGATAGCTCAGCTGGTAGAGCGGGCGGCTGTTAACCGCTTGGCCGTAGGTTCGAGTCCTACTCCCGGAGCCATTTCCGCCTCATGCAAACGAGGCGACCAGTTGTTCAACAGGAGCCCCGATCATCACCAGGTGGTCGGGGCTTCGCTTTTCTCGCGTGCTGTCGCGGACATCCGCGACCACGCCGATCGACGGCGCGCTCTCCACGTGCGCGGTGGAGAGTCGGCGCGCGGGTTGGCGACTGCCCGATCGCTCGCTCCGGGGCCCAATCTGGCGGAGAGTGGGGAGAGAGAGGCCGCCGCCTCGGCCAGGCAACGGAAGTAGGCCGGGAGCACGGTGCGCCAGTCGATACCGACTTGCCAGGAGCCTGCCTCATCCGCGAAAAAGACGACGCTGTCAGGGTCCTTGGGCCCTTCCCCCACCGCATGTAGGCCGTCCACGACGGTTTCAGGCTCAAGTCGTGGGCGTGGAACCGAAGGATGCGAATGAGGCGCCCGAGTCGCGTAAGGTTGCATTGGACCACGCGCTCGAGATCCGGCACACGCCCTCGGCGCCAGCCCTCCACGTCTGCACGCGTCAAGAGGTCCATCCCGACGAGCACATCCACCGGCGCCACGACGTTCCCGCGTCGAAGGATG
>JAKSBK010000438.1 GCA_022361155.1 Pseudomonadota bacterium | reverse complement strand
GCGACGGCGACGCGATCAACGGATGCGAGTCGCGGATGCCATGCACGGTGAGTCAGGGGGGCATCGCGGGCCGGCAGGGACCATGATGCGGTGGGAGTGGGACATGCAGACAAAACCTGTTCGAGGCTACGACCGGGCGCCCACGTGGACCGCCTGCGCGATCGCTACCCTCCACGTGCTCCTTGGCACGCATGGCTGCTACGGGACCAGCAACAGGCCGCCGGTGTTGCGCCCCATGACCGACAGCGGTCTTGACGCGGCCGCTGGCGCGGATGGCGGCGGCGGCACGGGCGGCCGGGGTGTGGATGCGGGTGCTGCCGGTACGGGCGTCGCAGGTGGCGGCGGCGCTACGGCTGGCCGGGGTGGCTCCGACGTGGATGCGGGTGCTGCCAGCGCTTTGTAGATGTTTTTTGCGAAGAACGGGGTGTACTGCCGGCGGGTCGGCCCGGTGGGCGGGGCGTTTCGCGGGGACGGCCGACGTGCACGATGTGCGCGCAATGGCCAAGCTCACCAGCGGATTCCTAGGCGCGCACGCACGTCGGCCTCGGAGCGCGCGCCAACCCGGACAATGACCCGCATGCGGGTTGGCACGCGCTACGCCCCGCGAAACGCCCCGCCCACCGGGCCTGCATGCTTGCGTTGCCGCGCTACCGGCAAGCGCACGCCCTGACTTTCGTTGGGCCGGACCCGAATCCCGACGGCAAGACTCCAGTGCTGCCCAGCGACGCCGGTGACGCGACCCCGCGTGACGCAGTAACCGACGCTGGCGCTGGCGATGCGTTGCTCCCTGGCGCCACCAACGTCGGCGGCTGCGGATGCAACCTCACACGCAGCACAACCTCCGCCTCGTGGATGTACCTGTGCTTGGCTCTTAATCTTACGGCGCTTCTCTTGTTCCGCCGACTCTTGTTCCACCGACTCTTGTTCCACCGACGCCGCCAGTTGAGCCGGGTCAGAATATCCGACGCCTTGACGTATATTTCCAGCAATTGCAGGGTTTGGGCTGGATCTGACGCCAATTCTCGAAAAAAGATCGATCAACCCTGTGGGGTTAATGCTGTGACAAAGCAGGACACTCTTCGTTGGCTGTCTTACGAAGAAGGTCAAAGCGGTGTACTGCGTCGTTTGACAGCTGAAAGCGCATTCGGGCATGAAGAATCGCCGCCAGCCTAGCGTGTTCATTTTGCGCGATCAAAGCCGCATTCATGATGTCCCAGATCGAGGACCAGGTCCAGGAAACTTCCTGGAGCACCCTTTGAGCACCCTTGACACCGGTAGCGACTTCCGCTTAGTCCAGTAGGAGTAGCGTAAAGAGGCTACCAACGAACGCGGGCTAGCCGCTCCGATTGCGGCAAGTGGGAGGATGCTATGGGAACGTCGTCGGTATTCAGTGGGTGGTCGTCGACCATTGGTGGCCAGCCAGGCAGAGCGGGCTGGGCCTGTGCCCTTTCGCTCGGGCTGCTGGCAGGATGCGGTGTCGAGGGCCCATCCACGTCAAGAGCCCCCAACACCGAGTCTAGGCGCGCGGTGCAAAGACCAGCGGGCCCATCTAAGTCTAGGTCAGGGGTCGTGTCCGCGGAACCGATAGGCGTTGGACACCCTGTTGGTACTATGCGAGGGATCGCGGGCACGGATCTGACGGGCGCAGCAACGGAGGATGACGACGACCACGGTCCAATCGACGTCGCGGCGCCT
>JAKSBK010000437.1 GCA_022361155.1 Pseudomonadota bacterium | reverse complement strand
GCCAGACGTGGTGATGCGATACCACTGCATGACGCGGACGCCGGCAGTTACGCGGGTGGGCGCAGTTTACGTAGGAATGCTCGTAGACACTGCTGTTGGTGAGATGGGCGTACTCGAACGCCATCCGCGCCCCCTGAATCTCCCGGACCACCTCCAGCAAAGGCTTGGGCGGGCCCGTGCGCAAGTGCCCTTCCCAGGTCTCTGGTCGTGACCTCGAAGCTGTAGGGTGCGGTCCAGTCGGTGCGGTGCCTCGAGACGATCTTCGTAAACAGGTCGCCTGCGGTCCGGTACTCGACCCCGTCGCCGCCGTAGCCGCGACCATCGTTGGGGTCGACCATGATGAGCCGCTCGCCGCCCAGGCAAAACCAGTCGCCGGCGCCGTTCTGGTCGTAGGGGTTGTAACCGTCCAGGGCGGCGATGCGCTTGCAGCGCGTGATCATGCCGACGCCCCGAAGGCTCCAGCCCACGCCCATGTAGTTGCTGCCCGCCGAGCTGTCGTAGGTCAGGGCCAGGTGCGGCTCGAGGCCCCCGCGACCGGGAGGAACCTCGATCGGAATCGTGTACGAAGCCTGCCCCAGGTGCGTGACCGCAAACGAGCCCGGCGTCTGGCCTACCCCCTGCGTTGCGTAGTGGGCGCGCACAATGCCTGCAGGCAGGTCCGCTTCACGCAGCGGCGGCTCCACCGGGACGAGGTCCGCCAAGAGCGCTGAAGGCAGGCTCGGAGACGTGGCGCTCGTTGCGCTCGCGAAAGTAGCGACTGCTGCTGGCGGCGGCCGCATCGGGCAGCGGCCGCACTCGCTGAGCTTGCCCCGGTTTCCGGGACCAAGGCACGGATTGCGCGCCGAGTCCGTGCTCAGGCAGCTGCGCGGCAGGCAGGTGGCCTGGTTCGCAGGCAGATCGAAGCGCCCACCCGTACCCGCCACGCACTCGGCACCCACCTCGCAGTCGAGCGGGCGCGTGCAGACCTGTCCCGTGGTGCACGCCTGCCCGCATACTCCGCCGCAGCCGTCGTAACCGCAGCGCTTGCCCTCGCACTGCGGTACGCAGGGTCCTGGCTGCAAGCCCGAGACAGGCGCGGACTGCATCGGCGCTGGCAAAGGCTGCGGCGTTGCTGGCGCAGGCTGTGCGGACGGCCCCTCGGGCTTCACAGGACACCGCACGCTCGTGCACGACTCGAGACACGAAAGGCACTGGCCGCAGCGACCCAGGTCCGCGCAGCGGACGTCCCCGGCGGCGCACACCTCGTCGGATAGCTCGAGCGCCCCGCTGCAGCTGG
>JAKSBK010000436.1 GCA_022361155.1 Pseudomonadota bacterium | reverse complement strand
TGGAGCAGGAGCGGAAGGCGCAATTGATCGCGGAGATGCAGTTCATTCGGGCCTGGGTCTATGCAGATTTGGTCCGGTGGTACGGGGGTGTGCCGCTGATCGACGAGGTGCTGACGACTCGGGACACGCAGAGGTTTCACGCCATCGCGAGAAGCACGTATGATGAGGTGGTGGCCAGGATTGTTGGGGACCTGGACGCGGCGATTGCCGTTCTTCCGCCGACCCGCAATGGAGGCAAGGCAACGGGGATCGCGGCCATGGCCCTGAAGTCGAGGGTTCTGCTCTACGCGGCGAGTTTGTTGAACAACCCATTGAATGACCCGGGAAAGTGGATAGCAGCGCACGATGCCACCAGGGCGGCAATCGACGCACTTGGCGATCAGGCGCTGCATCCTGACTATGGCGAGGTCTTCCTTTCGGTGACGACGGAGACGCTTTGGGCGCGGTACTTTGTCGGGGGTGGCACCGGCCAGGGGCACATCGTCAATCTCTCTAACAATCCGAACGGACATAACGGGTGGGGTGGCAACACGCCCTTGCAGGCCCTGGTGGACGCCTACGACATGAGCAACGGGCTGCCGATCACCGATCCGGCTAGCGGATATGACCCTCAGAATCCCTACGTCAATCGGGACCCGCGATTCTACGCCACGATCAATTTCAACGGCGCGATGTGGAAAGGGCGCCCTATCGAGACGTTCAACGGTGGCCTGGATACCAAGGAAGGACCGGTGCAGCACTGGAATGGAACCCACACCGGCTACTACACGCGAAAGTATTTGGACGAGAGCGAGCCGATTAGCGAAACGATAAAAAGTACGACACCGTGGCCCTTTTTCAGGAAGGCGGAGCTTTACCTCAACTATGCGGAGACGCTGCTCGCGTTGGGGGACGAGGTCAACGCGAAGATATGGATGAACAAGACACGAGCCAGGGCGGGAATGCCAGACATAGCATTGGAGAGCGGCCCGGCGCTGGTAGAGCGATACCGTCAGGAGAGAAGGGTCGAGCTGGCTATCGAAGGCCACAGGTTCTTTGACATCCTACGCTGGAAGATCGCCGAGCACGTGCTGGCCGGCCCAGCGAGAGGCGTCACGATCACAATAGGCCCGGGTGGCGTGCCGGTGTATGACTATGAGACAAAGGACCCCATACCGGGTAGATCCTTCGATCCAACCAAACACTACCGGATGCCTATACCAAGAAGTGAAATAGATAAGGCACCCATGCTCTTGCAGAACCCGGGCTATGGCTGCGGCGAGCAGGGACAGCCGCCATGTTTTTCGCCCTAGACCTAGTACCGCTTGAGCTCGCGAGCGGAGCCTAGACGCGCACGCACGCCGGCCTCGACGCGCGCGCCAGCCCGGCGAGTGAACTGGCATGCGGGTTGGCACGCGCTAGGCCCCCGCAAAACGTCCCGACCCACGGGCCTGCATGTTTGGGTTGCCTGCCTCCGCGCCTCCTGGGCGGTCACGGCTGTTTCCCGGGCCTCCCTTCCCAAAAGCACCGCGAAGCGGAAAAACGGAGTTGCAGGCACGGCTGTCCTCGATTCTTTTGCCATTCATGACACGTTCGTGTGATTCGAGCGCCACGTTGGCTCGCCATAGTAGCAGTGCTCGCGCGGCAGTCGTTGCGGGCGAGGCACACTACAGAGGCCAGGAATGCAACAAGAGCCAAGGTCCGACGCGGCGTGCGAGCAGCGGAACACGCAGGGTGGATCCGAACCGCAGGGTGGATCCGAACCGCAGGGTGGATCCGAACCGCAGGGTGGATCCGAACCGCAGGGTGGATCCGAACGGCAGTGCGCATCCGAACCGCAGGGTGGATCCGAACGGCAGTGCGCATCCGAACCGCAGGGTGGATCCGAACGGGCGAGCGGCGAGTACTTCCAGAACGTGCTGAACCGGGCGCTGGCGCGGCGGGGCATGCTCAAGGGCATGACCGCGGGTGCAGCGCTCGTGGTGGCACCAGCGCTGCTCAAGCCGCGCCGCGCCGTGGCGACCAACGCCGCCCGAGGGCACGGGGAGCTTCGGTTCGAAACCGTCATGCCAGGCAACGAACCAGACGTGGTCGTTCCTGCCGGCTACGAAGTCGACGTGCTTCTGCGCTGGGGCGACCCGTTGTTTCCGAACGCCCCGGCCCTGGACCTCGATAACCAAAGCGCCGCAAGCCAGTCCCGCCAGTTCGGCTTCAACGCCGACCTTGTGGTTTGGTTTCCGCTACCCTGGTACGTACGGCGTTCGCTGCAACGCAGCGGGGAGCTTGGCGCACGCGCCGCGCAGTGGCTTGGAAGAGAGTTTCGGAGTAGCAAACAGCGCTTCAGCGAGCATGCGCTCATTTGTGTCAACCACGAGTACACGAAGGGAGGCGACATGTTTCCTGCCTACGACTCGAGCAACCCCAGCGCCGAGCAGGTAGCCGTCGAAATCGAGGCTCACGGCGTCACGGTGGCGGAGCTGGTCCTGCGCGGGCGCGCCCACGATATGGACGACATGGACGACGAGCGCGAGGAGTCTGAGCGTAGCGCCAAGTGGGAGTTCGAGCGTAGCTCGCCCTTCAACCGGCGCATCACGGGCACCACACCCATGCAGATCGCAGGGCCGTTGCGCGGCTCGAGCTACGTGCAGACCAGCCGCGACCCGAGCGGCACGACCGTCCTCGGCTGCTTCAACAACTGCGCTGGCGGCTTCACGCCCTGGGGCACGCTGTTGACGTGCGAGGAGAACTTCGACCAGTATTTTGCGCACTTCGACGCCGCGGACCCGGCGAACCATTTGAGCCGTCGCATCAAGGCCCCGTCCGGCGAGAGCCGTCGCAAGTGGGAACGCTTCGATTCGCGCTTCGATCTATCGAGCGACCAGAACGAGTACCACCGCTACGGCTACGTGGTGGAAATCGATCCCTATGATCCCAGCTCCACGCCGAAGAAGCGTTCCGCGCTTGGCCGCTTCAAGCACGAAGGCGCCGTGAGCGTTTTGGCCAAAGACGGGCGCGCGGTCTGCTATTCCGGGGACGACGCACGCTTCGAATACGTCTACAAGTTCGTCTCCAGCGGGCGCTTCCAGGCTGGCGACCGTACGGCCAACATGGACCTGCTCGACGAGGGCATCCTGTACGTGGCGCACTTTGGCTCCGGCCACACGATCGGTGACGAAATGGGCAGCGGTGAGTGGCTGCCGCTCGTCTGGGCTGCCGGCAACCCGCTGGATGTGGCCGGTTACGCCAACCAGCAGGAGGTGCTGCTGGACCCACGCGGTGCAGCGGATGTGCTCGGCGCGACACCCATGGATCGACCCGAGGACGTCGATGTCAGCCCGAAGACCGGCTACGTGTACGTGACGCTGACCAACAACTCGAAGCGCACCCAGGGCAACGAAGCCAATCCGCGCTCGCCCAACCCGCACGGTCACATCGTCGAGCTCAAGGAAGATGGGGACGACGCTGCGGCGCTGAGCTTCACCTGGAACATCTTTATCAAGTGCGGCAACCCGGCGGTGGCTGCCGATGAGACCAAGTTCGGTGGTCTAGCGGACCCGATCGCGGCCGGTGTCAGCCCGATCTCCGACCCGGACAACATCGTGTTCGACGACAGCGGCAACCTGTGGATCTCGACCGACGGGCAGTTCTTCAGCGGCAGCGCCGGCTTCGGCCAGAACGACGGTGTGTTCGCCGTGCCCGTCGAAGGCCGAGACCGCGGCCTGCTGCGCCAGTTTTTGTCAGGCGTACCGGGTGCGGAAGTGTGCGGACCCGAGTTTTCTGGAGACAACCGCACTTTTTTCTGCGCCATCCAGCACCCCCACGACGGCAACGCGTTCAGCCGGCAATGGCCCACCGATGAACCGGTGGTCTCCAAGCCGAGTCTCATCCAGATAAACCATGCTCGGCGGCGGAAGATCGGACGCTAGGGGGTGCAAGGGGGCAGCACTCCGATCAACGAGAAGAACGTCGTGAAGATGTTGTCCTCGTAGCAGTTGCCGCTGGCGCGGGCTGCGTGCTGCCAGGTTGTCGTGGTCGCCCGTGCCGCCGTCGGAGTTGATCTGTTCGACGCAGAAGAAGGCCTCGTCGTTGCTCACGCCGCCGCGGGGCTTCACCGTTGGGCACTAGCTAGTTTGATGGGCGGCAGGCGGTCATTTTCAAGCCTTTGACCCGGACAGGCGTTGCACGTTGTATCGTGGTTCCATCGCCGAGCTGCCCCGACTTGTTTCTGCCCCAGCACATGAGCTCGCCCGTCCCGAGCCGCGCACAACTATGAAAGGCATCCACCGCCAGATCGACCGCGTCGGTGATTCCGGAGACCGTCACGGGCGTCCCGCTCGGCACGAGGGAGCCATCGCCGAGCTGCCCCTCTTGGTTCGAGCCCCAACACCGGACTTGTCCGCTGCGCAAGCGCGCGCAGGTGTGGAACGCACCCAGGCCGATCTCGGCGGCACCGTCGAGGTTCGCCACGGTCTCCGGCATGCGATTGCGGGGGCCTGTCTGCCAACACTGGACCTGCCCGTTGACCAGCAGCGCGCAGGTGTGGTGCTCGCCGAAGCTGATCTGCGCTGCATTCGCGAGGGTCACCACGGTCACCGGCGCAAGGGCCAGCTCACCGTTGACGAGGCCCCAACAGCTCAGCTGGCCCGTGCGCAGCAACGCGCAGCTGCGGCTGCGCTCCGCGTGCACGCTCACGGCGTCGCGGACGCCGGAGACGAAAACGGGCAACTCGAGAAGCCGGGTCTGAGCACCGTTGCCGAGCTGGCCGTACAGGTTCTTGCCCCAGCACATGAGCTCGCCGCCCCTGAGGCGCGCGCAGATGTGGTCTACAGCAATGCTGATCTCGCTTGCGTGCATCACCCCGGGAACCAGAATCGGCGTGATACCCTCGAACCCGACCACTTGGTGGCCCCAGCACCGGACCTCGCCTGCCTCAAGGCGGGCGCAGGTCTTGCTGGCGCCTGCTGCTACGTCGAGCGCACCGGTGATGGCCGCCTTGACCGGCACGGGAACGTGCCAGTCCCTGGGGTCCCCCTTGCCAGTGCCCAGCTGCCCGGATAGGTCCGCGCCCCAGCACCAGACCTCGCCCGTCTCGAGGCGCGCGCAGGTGTGGCCCCAACCGGCCGCGATCCCCTCTTCGCAGGGCGGCGCGCAGCGCAGGCCCTCGTCCAGCGAGCCGTCGCAGTCGTCGTCCAGGTCGTTGCAGCGCTCGGGGCTGGGGCCGATGGCGCTGCAGTCGACCCACGTCCCGGCGGCACAGGTTTCGCTGCCCGCCTGGCACACTCCGACATCGCTGCCGCACGGGCGCATCAAGGCCTCGTCCAGCGAGCCGTCGCAGTCGTCGTCAACGTGGTT
>JAKSBK010000435.1 GCA_022361155.1 Pseudomonadota bacterium | reverse complement strand
GCGAGGCGCTTCGACCTTGCCGCGCACGCGGTTGTCGAAGCCCGTTGTGCCGAGCTGCTGAAGCTGGGCACGAAGCCGCTCGAACGTGTGGCGGTCAAAGCCATACTGCTCCAACAGCGACGCGGTGGCGCCGTCTAGCTCGAGGGCCGGGTGCTTGTCCAGCATGCTGCCAACCCAACCACCGCCGGCGTCCGCTGTCGAGCTCCGAGTCCGCCAGAAAGAAAAGCTCGCTCGCCGGCCGCACCGTGCAGGTCCAGGGACGCGTCGGCCCCCTGCCGCCAGCACGATAGCGTCCCGCGGGGCCATTGCCCATGCGCTGGATGCGCGCTAGGTCTACATAGGCAGGAGCCGCGGGTGCGCCGCTACATCACTCCGGGATTATTCATCTTTCTTCTGTCGCTGACCTCCTCTGCGGGACTGCACGGCGGCGCCTATCAGATTCTGGGATCGCTGGAGCGCTCGCTCGGCCTGGACCACGACGTGGAGCCCGGTTACGTCGAGTTCGAGTTGACCTCGAAGCCCGAGGTCTCGTCGCGGCGTACGCGCAAAGCCAATACGCGGAAGCTTCGAGAGAAGGCTCGCCGGGACAAGGCGAACGAACGCGCGAAGTCGTTGCGGGCGCGCAGACCCCGCCCGGAGCGACGCCCCAGGCCCAAGCGAGCACGCGAGCCGCAGCCCAAGCAGCTCTTGGCTCGAGCGCGTTCCAGGCCGGCGACGGATGTGACTCCGCATGCGGTTACTCAACGCAGCTCCGACCCCAACGTAGAGACTCCTGACAATCCCCGCTTCATCGCAGAGCACAATCGGCGTGTCGAAGAAGAGACCGTGGCCAGGGTACGCAGTCTGACGCGTGACGATCCCGAGCCGCAAAGCGGCGGCCCTACCGCTGGCCGCCATCGACCGGGGCGGCAGCAGAGCGAGGAAGAACCCGGCACGCGCGCCGAGGATCCCGAGCACGCGCTGGGCGACAAGGACGAAGGCAACCAGCTGGCTGCGAGCGACAAGCCGCAACCCAAGAACTCGGCACCCGCAGCAGGCGAAAGTGGCCGGCCGGTGCCCCCTGCGCGAGCGACCCCTGCCTCCAGGGGCGGCGTTCCGGAGGAGGGAGTCCTCGTGAAAGACGCTACGGGGAGCTACCGGCTTGTCGTGCGACCACGACGCCCGCGTGGCCGCGGCGGAGGCGACACCGGCGGCTCCGCGCGCAAAGGAAGCCGTGCCCGGCGCGCCAAGGGGTTGGCGGGCGGCACCGGAGTGGCCCAGGGTGACGATCGGTTGAACCTTACGTGGAGCCGGTTCGAGCTTGCCATGGGAGCGAACGAGCTTCGCGAACAGCGCAAGGCGTACGCTCGGCGCATGAAAGCCAAGGGGCGTGGCGGCAGCCGCATCCGGCGCTGGAGACAGTTCCGGGCTGCCGTCGAAAACCACGTTCACGCCATAAAGCCCGGCACCCACACCGCGCTCAATACCGCGGCGTCGCCTTTCGCCGCCTACCTGGCGGCGGTTCATCGGCGCCTTCACCCGCAGTTCGCCGAGGGTTTTCTGGGCAGCCTACCTGCGGGCAGCGGGCCCTTCAGCGACCCCACGCTCCAGACTCGGCTGGAGATCGCGTTTAACCGAGACGGCAGCGTGCACAGGATCACCATCGTCAAGACCAGCGGCCTGTTGCCTTTCGACTACGGCGCGTTCGACGCGGTGATGCGGGGGCAGCCCTATCCCGAGGCACCACCCCAGATTCTGTCTGGGGACGGGCGGGTGTACGTGCGTTGGGGCTTCTATCGTAACCACCGTCAGTGCGGCACGTTCAACGCCGAGCCGTTCATTCTCGACTCCCCACCGGGGACGCCGAAATCCAAGCATCCTCCGTTTCGTGATCCCGGCAGCGAACCTGAGCCGCATCCGCGCCAGGATCCTCCGGACAGTCAGATGGGTTACCGAGCCAGGGCGTCCGGTCAGCATAAGCTGGCCGCCTTGATTTCGATCCATCCCGGGGGCGCTGGTCGGCCGAACCCGCTGCGCGGGCACGATGTACGCTGAGCTAGCGGCCGCGCTCAAGGCGCGGGCACGGGAGCTCGGCTTCGTGCGGGTGGGGATCGCCCGTGCAACTCGCCTGGAAAGTGACGCACAGCGGCTCGACGCCTGGCTCGAGGCCGGCTTTCACGCTGGCATGCGCTACATGAAGGACACCGCGCAGGTGCGCGCCGACCCTCGCCATCCACGCATGCTTCCGGGTGCGCGCAGCGTCGTCGCGCTGGCCGCTTCGCACATGGGCAAGACGCCGCCCGCTGGTCCGCGACCGGCGCTCGTGGCGCGCTACGCCCAGGGCCGTGACTACCACAACGTGCTCGGAAAACGGCTCAGGAAGCTCTCGCGCCTGCTCACCGAGCGCGGGCACCGCGTGCGTTACTCGACAGACAGCATGCCCGTGCTCGAACGCGCCTGGGCACAGCGGGCGGGTTTGGGCTTCATCGGAAAAAACGGCTGCCTGATCGTTCCCGGTCTCGGCTCCCACGTGTTTCTGGCGACCCTGCTGACGGACGCCGAGCTCGAGGCCGACGAGCCGATGTCGGAGCGCTGCGGCAGCTGCAGCCGCTGCTTGTCCGCGTGTCCGACGCAAGCCCTCGTGGGCCCGCGCCAGCTCGATGCCCGGCGCTGCATCGCCTACTTGACCATCGAGCACAGAGACCGCATCGCTCAGCCCCTGCGCAGCTCGCTGGGTGCCTGGATCTTTGGCTGCGACGTCTGCCAGGACGTATGCCCCTTCAACCAGGGCCGCGCCGCGCGGCAGGAGACCCCCGAGGAGTTCACGACCCCGGCGCGCTGGGCGTCGCTGGATGCCGCGGCGCTGCTCACGATGGATGAGGCTGCCTTCAGGCGCTATGCGCACGGCTCGCCCCTGAAGCGGGCGGGTTGGGAAGGCATGGCGCGAAACGCGGCCATCGCGCTCGGCAACAGCGCCTCGCGTCGCGCCCTTCCGGTGCTCCAAGAGGCGGCAAGCACGCACGCCTCGCCGGCCGTGCGCGAGGCCGCAAGCTGGGCCTCGCGCCGGCTCAGCGCTCGATAGCTTCGAGCGCAGCGAGGTCCCGCTCGATCAGATCGATGGACTCGTTCCAGAACTGGTTACCCTGCAAGTCGATCCCCAGCGTCTGGCGCGCGATGGTCTCGGCGCTTGCGCTTCCGGTTGCCCGCAGCAGCAGCTCGTACTTTGGCAGGAACGAGCTTCCCTCGGCCTTGGCCCGCGCGAAGATCCCGAGGCTGAACAGATAGCCAAAGGTGTATGGGAAGTTATAGAAACTAAGCCCCGTGATGTAGAAATGCAGCTTCGATGCCCAATACCAGGGATCGAGCTGGCTCTCGGCGATCGAATCGCCGAAGTTCTGGCGCTGGGCCTCCAGCATCAGCTCCCCAAGCTGGCCAACCGACAGCTCACCCTCGGCTCGGCGTTCGTAGAGCGCGTATTCGAAATCGAAGCGCATCGGGATGTTGCACAGGAAGATCGCGCCTTCCATCAGGCGGTGATCCAGGATCGCGCGACGCCGCACCGAGTCCGCGGACTCGAGCGCGGCGTCGGTAACCAGCGTTTCGGCAAAGGTGGAAGCCGTCTCCGCCAATGTCATCGGGTAGTCGCATTGCCACGGGCGCAGGTCGCGCATGATCCAGGCATGGAAGGCGTGGCCAAGCTCGTGAGCCAGGGTCTGCACGTCGCCCATGACGCCGTTGTAGGTCATGAACACCCGCGATTGTCCGATCACATGGGAGCTGGAACAGAATCCTCCCGGGCGTTTTGCCACCCGCGGCTCGTAGTCGATCCAGCGCTCCCTCAAAGCGCGCTCGGCGAGCTCACGCAGGGCTGGATAGAAGTTTCCAAAAGCCTCGCAGACGCGGAGCGTTGCCTGCCGCCATGAGATCCGGGGTAAGCCATCGGGCAGGGACGCCATCGTATCCTGAAAACCAAGCCTGCTCATGCCCAGCATCTTCGCCTTGAGCTTGAGGTAGCGCTGGGCGACGCTCTGGCGGCTGCGCACCGTCTCGAGCATGGCGTCGAGCGTGGCGCGCTCGATGCCGGCATCGAGCAGCGCAGGCTCGAGGAAGTGGCCGATGCCACGTCGCTTGTACAGGGTGAGCCTCGTGCCGGCGATCGCGTTGAGGCAGGCCGCAACCGAATCGCCCACACCTCGCCAAGCGGCATTCGCGCCCAGCTGCGCCGCCCTGCGAACCCCGGCGTCCGCGTCCTCGAGGAAGCTGCGGGTCATGGCGACAGGCAGGCGCTTCGGCTTCTTGTCCGGCAACGCCAGCTCGAATTCGAGCGTGCCGGAGATCCGATCGTAAAGCCGCCCCCAGGCCGAGATCCCGCTGACCGATAGATCCGCCGCCAGTCCCTCGAGGGCCGTGCTCATGGTAAGAGCCGACTCCCTGCGGATGCGGCGCAGGAAGTAGCCCACGTCCAAGAGCCGCTCATCGGCGAGCAACGCGTCGAACTCTGCGTCGCTCGCGTTCTTGAACGCGCCGCGTACCGCCACGAAGACCTTTTCGAGCTCGGCGCCAAGGGCAGCGAGACTCGCGTCTTCACGCTTGATGGCTTCGTCGGCCGAGTCCGCTGCACCGATGCAACCCACATACGAGCAAACATGGGCGAAACGGCTGTAGACTTGCTCGAGCTGCGCGAGCAGGCTCGCCCATCCGGCGCGCTTCGCAGCGCTGAGCGCACCCAGATCCTCCCCGCTGGCTCGTAGCGTGGCGATATCGGTGTCGAGGTCGCGGCGGTAGTCCGCGTAATCTGCCGCCTCCAGTGCGGAGAAGTACGGCGTCATGTCCCAGTTCGGTTGCGTGGCTGAGGCAGTATTCATCGGCTGTTTAACTCAGGGCCCAACCCACCAGGGACTTGCAGCGAGGGGCGGGTCGCCTTGAAGGAACTGGGAAAAAGGCGACACTGTGTTGCGGAGGTCCAACGTGACGCTTTGTCTTCTTCGTCGGCTTCGTCAGCCAAGACCGGATGCCTACAGTAATCACAGCCAGAGCCTTGGGACACTAGTACCACGGATCGCGGTACTAGCCGCGATAACATGCATGTTGGCTGTCGGGTGCGCGGCCGGCACCTCGGATCCTGGGCAAGGACCTCCAGCGCCCCGGGCGGGCAGCGCAGGGCCTACCGGCGGCGCTGCTGCAGCCCCGGGTGTCTCGGGTAGCGGCCCCGCAGCGGGGACTGCTGCACCGGCCGGCACAGGTGGCCCATCCGCGGGGGCAGGTGGCATGCAGGCAGGCGCTGGTGGTCCGGCAGGCATCGGCAACCCCGGAGGCATGGGCGGCGCGGCGGGCGCGGGCGCGACCGCCGGCATGGGCGGGACCGCCGGCATGGGCGGGGCCGCGGGCTCTGGGGGCGCGGGCGGCCGTGGCGGCGTTGGCGGCGGCCTGGCTGGCATGGGTGGCCGTGGCGGCATGGGTGGCCGTGGCGGCGTTGGCGGATCTGCCGCTGCTGGTGGGCTTGGGGGTATGGGTGGCCTTGGTGGGGTGGGTGGTTCGGCCGGTGGTGGCGGCCTGGCCGGCATCGGTGGCTTCGCGGGCATCGGTGGCTTGGCGGGCATGGGCGGAACTGGAATCGGGGGTGCGGGTGGCGCCCTTCCGCCGGCCTTCCCACCGGCTCCGATCGTGGATCCGCCGTTGACTCCGCAGGTTCCCGGCGTGTTCGCCCAACCGGATGTTCCTGGGCCGGGACCGTGTCTTGTCGCCCCCGAGATCCATGGCGCCGGGGCCATGTATCCGAACAACTGGCTGCCTCCCCGCTTCCGTTTCGTGCGTCCCCAAGAGCACGACGTGACGGAGATTCGGCTACGAAGCGTCAATCAACCGAACGACCTCGTCGTGTACACAGCGGCTCCACAGTGGACCATGCCCGCGCCCATGTGGGCCAGCCTCGTGGCCACCGCTGCGGCTGGCCCGCCCATTCAGGTGAGCTTGCGCAGCGCGGGCAGTGGCAGCGGCGGGAGACCGCCGAGCCCGCCGCGAATCGGTAGCACGGGGACGATTTCGATTGCACCCGTGGCTGCCAAGGGCAGCATCGTCTACTGGGATGTCGAGCTGGGCGACACGCTGCTGCGCGGCTTCCAGGCCGGCACCGAACCGGTTCGCACCATCGTCAGACACAGTCAGGTGCCTGGCAAGAATTGCATCGGCTGCCATTCCGCGACCCCCGACGGCCAGCTGCTGGCTTTTTCGGCCAGCACGGACCCCAGGCTCGGACCGCCGTCCACCATCGACTTCGCGACCGCCGCCGGGCTGGTGGGGCCGGCCGCTTTCATGACGCCGGCCGCCTTCAACCTCACGCAACGCCAGCAGCAGCACATCCCCAGCTTCTCGCGCGCACACTGGCTGCCGGGCGACCGCATCATGCTGTCGATCTACAGGCAGGGCGCGTTCGGACGCAGCGAGATCATCTGGACCGACCTGGAAGCCGTATCCGAGGCCAGGGGGCAAGGCTGGGACGTCGTCCAGCGCCTGGGCGACTCAGCAGAGGCCACGGGTGCCGACTTCAGTCCGGACGGCACGCAGATCGTGTACGCGTCCGGCCCGTCCGAAGTAGGGATCATCGTGCCCAACGGAAATGCGGACTTGCGTATCGTTCCCTACAACCAGCGGCAGGGCGGGATGTCGCTGCCGCTGGCAGGTGCAAGCTCCTCGGATTTCAGCGAGTTCATGCCCAGCTTTTCCGCGGACAGCAGGTGGGTCGTGTTCGCTCGCGTCCCGAGCTTCACCCGCAGCGGCAGCAACCCCCAGGGGGAGATCTACGTCCTGCCAGCCGTCGGCGGCGCGCCCGTGCGCTTGGCTGCGAACGACCCGGCGCAATGCACCAACCTGACAAGCCCGGGCGTCTACAACACCTGGCCCAGGTGGTCTCCTGAGGCCCGCCAAGCGCTCGGGCGCACGTACCACTGGATGCTGTTTACCTCTCAACGCCTGGGCGGCATCAGACAGCTGTTCATGACCGCGCTCGTGGAGCAAGGCGGCGTGCTCACGAGCCACGGTGCGGTCCATCTTTGGAACCAGGCGCAGGACAGGCAGAACCACACGCCGTCTTGGGAGTACTTGGAGCTGGTGCAGTAGGGAAGCGTTCAGCTACCGCGCAACCCTCAGGTAGTGCTATGGTCGTCACATATGAAAGGCGGTTGCGCCGGCGAGCTAGAGGAAGCGAGCGCCGCAGAGAAGCTTTCTGCTGCAGCAAAGCCGTTCATCGTGCTCGCGTTCGGGTGCTTGGTAATGGCGGGGTGTGCGGTGGGCAGCTCCAGCACCGAGGGGCGTTTACCCCCGCGGCGACCGTCAGGAGGCATGTCTGTAGCCGGCGGGTCAGGTAGCGGCGTCACGGCTGGCAGCGGCACTCCGATGGGTGCCGGCGTTCAAGGCGGGCCAGCGGGAATATCGGGGGCGGGTCCCGTCCCCGGCGGTATGGGCGGATCGGCGGCAGGCATCGGCGGTCCCGGCGTGGCGGGTGTTGGCGCTGCGGCGGGCGTCGGCGGCCCGGGGGCCTCTGGCGGGGGGGGTGCAGGGGGCATCATCGGGCCGGCTGGCGTTGGGGGTCCCGGTGGCGTTGGCGGTGCAGGCGCGATTGGGGGTATCGGTGGCGCGGGGGGAAGGGCCGGACTCGGTGGCGGCCTGGGTGGCGCCGGTGGCTTGACGGGGATTGGCGGCCTAGGCGGTAGCATGGGCCCGGCAGGCAGTGGTGGGCTGGCAGGCATCGGCGGCACAGGTGGGCCGCCTCCTCCCCCAGCATTCCCTGCAACGCCGATCACCGACCCCGGGCTGCCGCCCCAGGTGCCTGGCGTTTTTGGCCAGCCGGATGTTCCCGGCGCCGGACCCTGCCTGGTCGCGCCGGAGATCCACGGCCCGGGAGCCATGTACCCGACCAACTGGCTGCCGCCTCGCTTCCGTTTTCAAAGACCCGGCGGCCACGACGTAACCGAGATTCGCCTCCGAACCGCGAGCCAACCGAACGACTTGCTCGTCTATACGCAGGCCAACGACTGGACCCTACCGGATCCCATCTGGAGGGGCCTCGTGGCCTCCGCGGCGGGCGGAGCGCCGGTAGAGGTAAGCCTACGCAGCGCCGACAGCGGTGGGGGCGCGCCTCGGCTCGGGAGTGTTGGGACCATCTGGATCGCGCCGGTCACGGCCGATGGCAGCATTGTCTACTGGGATCTGGAGCGCGGGGATACCTTGTTGCGGGGCTTCAAGGCCGGCACGCAGCCGGTTCGGGACGTGGTGCGGCACAGCCAGATTCCGGGATCGCGGTGTATCGGCTGCCATTCGTCCACGCCCGATGGCCTGCATATCGCCTTTTCGGCCAGCACTTCGCCTACGAGCGGAGATCCCGCGGGCATCGAGTTCGCGACCGCTGCGGGCCTGGTGGGGCCGCCACCCTTCATGACCCCAGCGGCCAGGGGTCTTACGCAGCGTGCAGAGCAGCATATGCCCGACTTCTCGCCAGCACATTGGGTGCCGGGCGACCGCATCATGGTGACGACGTTTAGGCCCGGCCGGCCTCCAACACCACGAGACATCATCTGGACGGACCTCGAGGCGGCTTCGGATGCCCAGGGGCAGGGCTGGGGCGTCATTCGACGCGGGGGCGACGGCGGAGAGCCGGCGATGCCCGATATGAGCTCGGATGGCACGTGGATCGTCTACGCGTCCGGGTCGGACGTATGGTCGGGAGCAACGATCGGGTTCGGTGGCAACCTCCATATCGTTCCCTACAACAACCGCCAGGGCGGCATGGCACTACCCATCGCGGGCGCGAGCGACCCCGACTTCAACGAGTGCATGCCTCGCTTCTCGCCGGACGGCAGGCTGGTGGCGTTCAGCCGGGTTCCCGGGAACGTTCGCTGCCACGACCGGCCGGATGGGGAGGTTCTCGTGGTATCCGCGACGGGCGGGGCGGCACTGCGTCTGCACGCCAACGATCCGCCACAGTGCACGGGCAAGACCAGTCCGGGAGTCTACAACTCGTGGCCGCAATGGTCGCCTCAGGCCAAATCCGCGGCGGGACGCACCTACTACTGGGTCGCGTTTTCCTCGGTGCGGTTGACGAACAACGTGCAGCTGTTTCTCGCGGCACTGGTCGAGGAGAACGGGGTGCTGACTAGCTACGGCGCGGTTCACCTGTGGAACCAGCCCACAAACCGCAACAACCACACGCCCTCGTGGGAGTACCTGGAGCTCGTGCAGTGAGGGCTCGTGACAAAATAAACAGGTCGAGACCTCCCTGTATTCGAAGGCGGCGCAACACCGCTGGACGGGATGGATCGAAGTCGAAGTGGCGATGTTATTTTGACCCGACGCCTTAGGGCGCTCTTCGGACCGAAAGCTCCTGTTGAGCACTCTTGCAGGTGTTCTTGGGGTGCACGGCAAAGAGCGGGGTGCACTGGC
>JAKSBK010000434.1 GCA_022361155.1 Pseudomonadota bacterium | reverse complement strand
CATCCTGCTGACCGGGTTCATCGCCGACCAGGCGGGGGCGTCCACCGCCGTGCTCATGACCTCCACCGTGGGCCTGGCCGGCATGGCGGCGGCGGCCCTGGCGTGGCCGGAGATGCGGCGGGCACGGGAACCGGACTAGACCCGGCGCCCGCGTCTTCACGGAACCCGCTCCGCCCTATAAGGTGCGGGCCATGGTCAACGCCGCCGAACTGTTCCGCGACGCCCGCGACGAACCCGTCCGCATCGCCCTGGTGGGGGCCGGCCAGTTCGGCGCCACCCTGGCCGGCCAGGCGCCGCGCCTGCCCGGCGTCGGCATCGCCGCCGTCTGCGACGTGGACGGGGAGAAGGCGGCCCGCCTGGCGCCCGAGGGGGCGGCCGTGCTGACGGACGCCCTGGAGGTGGCGGGCGTCGACGCCGACGTGGTGGTGGAGGCGACGGGCCATCCGGAGACCGCCGCCGCCCTGGCCGAGGCCTGCATCGCCGCCGGCAAGCACGTCGTCATGGCTACCAAGGAGGCCGAGGTCGCCGTCGGCCCCATGCTGGCCCGCCTGGCGGCCGAGGCCGGCGTCGTCTACACCCTGGCCGACGGCGACCAGCCGAGCCTGCTGGTGGGCCTGGTGGCGCGGGCGCGGCTGTTGGGGCTGGAGGTGGTGGTGGCCGGCAAGTCCGGCGAGCACGACCTGGTCTGGACCCCCGACGAGGGCCGGCTAACGCACCTGACCGGCGACCGTCCCGACTACCCGGCGGCGGACTTCGGCGCCCTCTGGCAGGGGGACCGCGAGACCGTGCGCCGGCGCACGGCCGCCGTCCCCGGCGCCCCGCTCAGGACGCCGTCGGATCTGACCGAGATGGCGGTGGTGGCCAACCACACCGGTCTCGGCTTCGAGGCGCCGGACCTGCTGGCCCCCATCGCCCGCTGGCCGGAACTGCCGGACCTGTTCCGGCCACACGAAGCCGGCGGCCTGCTGCGGCGAACGGGGGTCGTCGACATGGTCACCTGCCTGCGCCGTCCGGACGAGGCCAGCCTGGCCGGCGGCGTCTTCGTCGTCGTCCGCTGCGACCATGCCGAGACTTGGGCGGTGCTGGCCGGCAAGGGCATCCCGGTGAGCGGCTGCGGCGGCTACGCGGCGCTGGTCAACCCGGTGCACCTGCTGGGCCTGGAGGCCATGGCGTCGATCCTCCAAGCGGTGCGGCTGGGCCTGCCCACGGGAGCCGCGGCCCCCGAGCCCCGGGTCGACCTGGCGGCCCGGGCGACCCGGCACCTGGGTCCCGGGCACGACCTCGCCATGGGTGGCCACCACCACGAGATCGACGGCGTCGAGCCCCTGCTGGTGGAGGCCGGGCCCATTGGCGACGACCAGCCCCTGCCCTTCACCATGGCCGCCAACACCCGGCTCGCGGCCGCGGTTGCGCCGGGCACCCTGCTGACCGCCGACATGGTCGAACAGCCCGCCGACAGCGCGCTCTGGCGGCTGCGCCGGCGGCAGGACGCCCTGTTCCGAACGGCCGCCGGGTCTACTTCCTGAAGGTCCGGGTCTCGCCCGGCTT
>JAKSBK010000433.1 GCA_022361155.1 Pseudomonadota bacterium | reverse complement strand
GCGCCTCGTCGAGGCCGAACAGCGACGGCCAGGTTGCCTTTGCCCGGCGCTCGTCCGAGCCGGCCTGCTTGCCGATGACGTGCGTTTCGCCGGCGACATCCAGGATATCGTCCCGAATCTGGAACGCGAGACCGATGTCGCGGGCGAATCGATCGAGTGCGGCGATGCGCTCGCCGGACAGCCCGCCGCAGAGCCGGGCTGCGGACATGACGCAGGCATGGATGAGTGCGCCGGTTTTGAGCTGATGCATCTCGGCCAGCGCTTCGGCGGTCAGTTCACGGCCCTCGGAGGCGAGGTCGATCGACTGTCCGCCGGTCATCCCGAGCGAACCGCAGGCATCGGACACGATCGTGATGACGGCGGCTTTTTCCTCGTCAGTCAGCGACTTTGCGGTGGCGATCACGTTGAAGGCAAGCGGCTGCAGCGCGTCGGCGGCGAGGATCGCCGTCGCTTCGTCGAACTGGCGATGCACCGTCGGACGGCCGCGCCGCAGATCGTCGTCGTCCATTGCGGGCAGGTCGTCGTGCACCAGTGAGAAGGCGTGGATGAGCTCGATCGCTGCGGCCGGGATGTCGAGCTTGTCAGTGTCGATATGGAGACATTCCCCGGTGGCATAGACCAGCAACGGCCGAATGCGTTTACCGCCTGAAAGCACCGCGTAGCGCATCGCCTCGTGCAATCTTTGCGGTGTCGTATCCGAGGACGGCAATGCGCGCTCGAGGCAGGCGCCGATGCGACCTGCATAGGCTCTGGTCTTGTCCTCGAAATGGCGGTCGATCGCTGTCTGGTCGTGTGCCTGTGACATGCGGATAGCGTACACGGATTCGCGGGCGCTTGCGTCCGGAGCGGTTCGCGCCGAACCATGACAGCCACCGGGCGGGCCCCTATACTTGCCGGGTGTCGACAGCCGCGTGACGCGGTGCAATCCCAGATCGGCTGGCATGGCTACGACCCGTCGAGCTCGCTGAAAGTCATCGGCGCCGGAGAAGGGGAATCGGCCATTTCCGTCGAGCGTTTCGAAGAGCTGCTGTCGGCGGAGGGTTC
>JAKSBK010000432.1 GCA_022361155.1 Pseudomonadota bacterium | reverse complement strand
TCCAGGATACGGTTGCTTCCGCACTGGACCGGCAGGTGCAAATGGTTCATAAGGATATCGATGTCACAGTAAGCCTGAATCAACTCGCGTGTGAAATCCATCGGGTGACTGGTGGTGAAACGCAGCCTCTCCACACCCTCGATTTCAGCAATCCCGTACAGCAGTTCGTGAAAGGCCACCGGTTGTTGCAGGCCGCGTTTGCCGTAGGCGTTGACGTTCTGACCGAGAAGAATGATCTCCTTCGCGCCTTTATCCACCAGCTGCCGGATTTCAGCATAGATTTCTTCAGCCTCCCGCGACTTTTCCCGTCCGCGGGTATAAGGGACCACGCAGAAACTACAAAACTTGTCACATCCTTTGATGATATTCACAAAGGCGCTGGGACCGGGATTTTTGATCAGCGGTTGCTCGGGGATGGAATAGTTTTTGTGGGAATCGAATTCAGTCCATATCACCGGTCCTTCCCCTTGATTCACGCGCTGGACAATGTGCTGGATGGATTCGACGGCGTCGGGCCCGACAACAAAATCCAGAAAGGGAATGCGGTTGATTAAAGCAGTCTGCTCCTGTTGGGCCAGGCAGCCGGCAACTCCCAGGATGAGATCGGGATTGGACTGTTTCAAGGGTTTCAGGCCTCCAAACAGGGAAAACACCTTCTGCTCTGCTTTATCCCTTATAGAACAAGTATTTACGAGAACTAAGTCGGCGTCCTCCACATGCGGGGTACGCAGGTATCCCGACTGGAACAATAGCAGCTCCATGCGGTCGGTGTCTGCCACGTTCATCTGGCAGCCGAAGGTTTCCATATAAGCCTGTTTCATAGAGTAAGGATTTTACCAAAGTTTCCGGATTATCCAACCGGGAATTATAGGCCCGGATTGGGTTTATAAATGATTGAAAAAAGTGGTCGAATTTGCGCCTCGACAGAGGCAAATTTCGGGACAAAACGAGAGAATAATTTTTTGGATTTTTTTCCTCCTGAACCTGCGTTTCCCCGCATAAAACAAGGCCAAAACGGGAATCGCACATTTAATATGATTCACCTAAATTTATATAAATTTACTGTTAATTTGATGGCTTTAACATCGCATATGATTAAATTTGAAAATGTTATTGACTCTTAATATGAGTTCCCTTATATTGAAAATATCCAGTAACAAAAACAGTTAGTTAGAGAAAATTAGGCAACACATCCCATTGAATTTTGGAGGGGAGTCGAGTGTCCCAATTCAACAATGTTCGCACAATTCGCGAATCCAAGATGATGAGCAAGGCGGAACTGGCCCGAAAGGCCAGTGTCACCGTGCAGACCATCGACCGGATCGAGAAGGGGAATGATTGCCGCCTGGACACCAAGCGGAAGATCATCCTGGCTCTGGGCTACAAGCTGGGTGACCGCACGAAGATCTTCTTTCCTGAAGATTCGGGCGGGGCCAAGAAGAAAAACGGTAGGAGGAAGGTTGGCCGAAGGAAAAGCACGGAGGG
>JAKSBK010000431.1 GCA_022361155.1 Pseudomonadota bacterium | reverse complement strand
CTTTGCCGCCTAAGCTCGGTAGCGCGCTGCGCCAGCTCGTTTTGGCGCTGCGCAACGAGATACGGTCTTGTGGGCGCCGCGGGCCGGCGAGTGAGCTTTCCACCTCGGATAGTTCGAGCCGCAACGTGTCCGTGTAGTTTGGAGCTGGCGCGCTCTGCGTTCGAAAAAGCTGCTGCTCCTTGCAGTAGGCTTCCACCAGCGCGATCTGCTCCGGCGCACGCCCACTCAGGCGGAGGTAGGCCAGCGTCTCGTCATCCACGGGAAAGAAGCCGCACGTCGCGCCGTACTCGGGTGCCATGTTGGCGAGCGTTGCGCGGTCGGGCAGCGGCAACTGGTCCAAGCCTGGGCCGAAGAACTCCACGAACTTGCCGACCACACCCTTGGCCCGCAGCAACTGGGTGACGTGCAGCACGAGGTCGGTCGCCGTCGCGCCTTCCCGCAGTGCACCCGAAAGCTCGAACCCGATCACCTCCGGAATCAGCATCGAGACCGGCTGACCCAACATGGCAGCTTCTGCCTCGATGCCACCCACCCCCCAGCCGAGTACACCAATGCCATTGATCATGGTGGTGTGGGAATCGGTACCGACGAGCGTATCGGGATACGCCAAGCGCTCGCCGTCTGCCTGCTCTTTCGAGAACACCACCGGGGCCAGGTATTCGAGGTTCACTTGGTGCACGATGCCCGTGCCAGGCGGCACCACGCGCAGGCTGTCGAACGCCTGTTGCCCCCAGCGCAGAAAGCGATAGCGCTCCAGGTTGCGTTCGAACTCACGCTGCACGTTGTCTTGGAACGAACGCAACAGGCCATACGAATCGACTGTGACCGAGTGATCTACCACCAAGTCCACCGGCAGCAGTGGATTGATCCGCGCTGGGTCGACGCCAAGTCGGCGCGCGGCATCCCGCATCGCTGCCAAGTCCACTACCGCCGGCACTCCGGTGAAGTCCTGCAACAGCACCCGTGCCGGCTGGAATGCGATTTCTTGCGTCGGCGTATCGCTCGGCTGCCAACGCGCCAGGGCCTCCACCTGCGCCGCCCGCACCGCGGAGCCGTCCTCGTTGCGAAGCAGATTCTCCGCCAACACGCGCAGACAGTAGGGAAGCCGGCCCACGTCTCCAATCCCGGCGCGCTGCAGCGCGTCCAGGCGCCAGATCGCAAACGTCGCATCACCAACTTGGAGCCTAGCTCGGCTTGAGAACGTATCGGTTGTCATATCTTTCCTTCGGACGCACGTGTCGGTGCGGTCAGCGCAGGCGAGAGTTGGGCACAAGCGCGTCTCCCGTGCGTGACCGCTCCGGGGGATGCTTGGGATCGTAGGCCGCCGATGCGCTCTGTCCACCTCAGACGGGGCGCAGTGGCTACAGCCGCTTGGTACCCACCCGGAGGTGTCGAGAGCGTCGCCTGAGGCCACCTGGAGCGGCCGGAGCAGCCAACCGGTGGTGGCAGCGATACCGGGGTATGTGACCCCGGCTGTGCTACAACTCGCCTTGATGGACACGCTCCAGCCCGATCCGGCCCTTGAGGCGGCGCAGGCCGCGCTTCGTGGTGAGCCGGGAGTGCGACTCGCGCTGCTCTTCGGGTCGTTTGCCCGTGGGCAAGCCGGGATGGACTCTGACCTCGACATCGCGGTGGACGCACCAAGCATGGACCTTCAAGCGCTGGCAGCGAAACTCTCGCAGGCTACGGGCCGCGAGGTCGATGTAATCGCCATCCGCTTCGACAGCATTCCACAGCTTGGCCAACTCGTGCGCGACGCGCAGCTGCTTCATGAAGGACAGTCCGGGGCGGCCGCGAGTTGGCGGACTCGAGCGCTCCTGACGCTAGAGACCGACGGCCCTTGGTATCGTCGCATGCGGGACGCATGGCTCGCGCGGGTAGCACGAGAGGGGCTGTCCGATGGTTGATTTGGACCTGCTTTCGGCCAAGCTCGCCGAGCTATCGGATCGGATCGCCCGCATCAAATCTCACCGAGGCGGTGATGCCGGCGTGCTGCGACGGAATCGGGACGCTCTTGACCTGGTGTCGTTCAACCTCATGCTCGCGGTACAGATCTGCGCTGATATTAGTAGCCATCTGATCGCGGACGAAGGCTGGGTTGCTGCCAAGACGCTGGCCGAGGGCTTCACACGGGCACGAGAGCATCAGGTCATTGACGAGCCAACTGCTGAGGCACTGTGCCGCGCGGTAGGGCTGCGCAACGTGGTTGCGCACGGCTACGCGGGCATCGACGTGGAGCTCGTCCATCGAGCCGCCACCGACGGCATGCAGGACTTGGAGCGGTTCGCGAAGCAGGTCGCGCGCTGGGCTCGCGATCGCGCCGCGGGTTCGTTGTAGCCTTGCCGCGTTGCAGGCGGGCGAATCACCCCCCGGCCGGCTTCGGGGGGCTCGCAAACGCGAGAGAGCGAAGGGAGGAACGAGGCGCTCAGGCCGCGGTCGTGCTCCCCCGAGCGGGACGGATTCGGCACGTTCGCGTGCCACTTCGGAACCTCCGCACAGCGATCGTTGGCAAGTGCGTTCCTCCCGGTCTCGATCCACAAAATCCAGGTTTCGGAAAAAACCCGCGAATTCATCCCGAAACGGTTCTCTTACAAAGGCAACCGAAGTAGTATCGGCGACTACCGAGCAGGGCAGCGCAATGCAGTTACTCAAACTCATGGCGCGAGTTGATGCGGCGGCGTACCGTGGCAGGCTTCGCTGCACGAAGGCGAACGCAGCCGCGGCGGGCTGTCCCGCATCACGTCGCAGCGCTGTGCTTCAGGCCTCGGCACCGAACAGCTACCCGCGTTGCCGTGCCGTCGATCGTCCGCTGCGGTCATGGGCCTTCGAAGCCGGGAGAAGTCATAGGAATGGCGCCACCGAACGCAAGACATAACTTCAGGGTGAGTCGGATTCCGCCTGAAGTTTGCCCAATCGTCACACGCACGGCCGAGACCATCGGCGTCATGCCAGAAGTCGGGAAGCAAGACCCGATGGCGCTGCTGCGCGTGATCCACGCGCGCAGCCCCGAACTGGCGGACCTCTTGGATGACTATGCGTATTGCTGCTTCCGCTGGCACTACGAGCGCAGCTATGACGAGGGGAGTCGAGCGGAGGTTGAGCTACGGGATAAGCGCGACAAGTTACTCCAGCTGATCGAGCGCAAGCTATCCGGGTCTCCCGCAGAGCAGTCTCCACCCATCCAACCCACGCGGAACGCTTCGCTAGGGTCGTGGCTTGAAGAAAAGGGACTGCAGCTGATCAGCCGCAGGCTAGCGAGCGACGCACGCAGGCAGCTGTCGACCCGCGAAACACGAGCCCGGAGGACATGTCCTTGGTGGTGGCCGTTCGGTCGACGGTAGCGGACAGCTCGACAACCCGATGTCCAGCCATTGTCGCCTTTCGCGGCAGACGCAAGGCGGCGTCTGCCGGCCGTGCAGCATCACGCCGCCGGCTGGCCCGCATCGGTGGCAGGATGCGGAGACGAGGACGCGGCCGTTTGCGCGGGCGGATCGGGCATGCGGTTCCGAATCGATGGAGCAGCCGGAGGCATACAGGGGGTGCTGCATGTCCGACAAAGAACGGCAGATAGAGCTGCGGAGGCGGTTGTCCGCGCTCCGCAAAAAGGGGGGGTAGACAAGCGGGCGTAGAGCTACGGGAAGTCGTCTGCGCGCGCGTCCAGAAGGTGCTCGGTGCCGATGTGCTCCTGTGGCCAACGCCTGCCGGCTGCGATGCCCTGGCGAGCGCGCTCTCGAAGCTCGGCAGGCAACCACTCGAGGTCGTGAGGCGCCACAGACTCGGGGGTGGCGTCCGGTTGGCTCGGGTATTCGAGGAGTGCGCGGTAATGGCCGCTCGGTTCCAGCCTACCTAGGCCAAGTTTGCGCAAGGCCTCGTCCGCGGCGCGGGCGATGCGCAAACCGGTGGCGTCGAGGTCACCGAGGTAGACGAAGCGTTCGATTCCGAGTTCCTGCACGAGCTGGTCCAAGCTGGCCGCACTGCGCAGCAGCGCCTTGCCCGCACCGTACGCGACCGCGGCGTAGCGGCCTGTGCGCGCCGCGAAGGTACAGAACGAGTGGTAGCTATGATGGTTCTCGAGCACGATGGCGGTCCGGCTGCGCGTCTCTAGTCCCTGCCAGACCAACGGCGGAGAGACGCTGAAACAGCGCAACAGCCCAAGGGAGAGTCTATCCGGGCCAAAGAGCTGCGTGCGGCGCAGCTTCTCGAGCCGCTTCTCATCGCCAAAGAGCTGCAGGGAGCGCTCGCGCTCCGGCACGAGCGGGCGCGTGCGGCCGCCGCTGGCCAAGAAGCGCTGCACGCACAAGAGCAAGTCGCGCTGCTCCGGCGAGCGAAGCTCACGGGCGAAGCTCAGCTCCGGCGCCCACGCCACGTGCTGCCGCGCTGGGGCGGGCTTGCGCGCGGCCGTCGTGAGAACCACGAACCGCGGCAGGGCCGGCTGCGCGCTGTGGTCCCAGCGGCTTGCCTGTTTGGGCAACGTGAGCTTGCCGTGTTGCGCCAACAGCTCCAGGGCACGACGCAGATTGCG
>JAKSBK010000430.1 GCA_022361155.1 Pseudomonadota bacterium | reverse complement strand
TCGGTCAGGTTGACGCCGTTTGACATTCCCACGATAACGAAGCTCGCGAATCCGAAATATAGGAACGTAGGAAGCGTCAGCGGGTGCTTTTCAAAGGCGACAAAGGGCAAAGCGATGCGATCGCGCAGTGCGAGCCAATCTTCCGGCAAACCCGCAACGCCGTAGAAGAGATATCCGCACACTCCGAAAGCGATCGCAAACTGCCACAACAACTTCGAACGAGCGGACAGACCTCCGCTGTGCTTCTTACGAAGCTTCGACGCATCATCTACGTAACCGATGGCTCCGTACAAAGCGGTTACCGCAGTGACGACCCAGACCATCGTGTTGGTAGGATCTGCCCATAGCACTGTCGAGGCAACCAGAGCCAAGAGGATGAGAGCTCCGCCCATGGTAGGAGTACCGGCTTTGGACAAGTGACTGCTCGGACCGTCCTCGCGTACAACCTGGCCAATCTGCCGAGATTGAAGTGCTCGTATAAACCAAGGATACAAGCCGAACGTCAGCAGCAGGGCTGTCATTGTTGCCGCAAGGACGCGGAAGGGCACGTAGCGCAGCACGTTCAAGAAACCAAGGGCGGCGTGCTCCCTCAATGGGTAGAGCAAGTAATAGATCATTGGAGCCCTCCGGCTGAAATAGCACCCCATTCGTTCACCAGGGCGTCCGCGACTTGCTCCATGGCCATGGATCTCGAGCCCTTTATGAGCACGACGTCGTTGCTGCCCGGTTTGCGACCGGTCAAGACCTGCGACGCGGCGTTCGCTCCGGACACGTGCTCGACCAGGCAATCCTCGCCGGTCTTGCCGGCCTGCTCGATCGCACTGCGGGCTGCCGCCCGCATGAGCTCGCCTCGCGCGACGAACAGCACTGCCCGCGCCTGAACGACGCTGCGCCCCAGCTTCTCGTGCTCGGAGTCGGCACGAGAGCCGAGCTCGGCCATGTCGCCCAGCACGACCATGAGCCTGCCGGCCCGAGCGTGTGCGAGCTGAGCCGCGGTCTCGAGCGCCAGCAAGCACGAGGCGGGGTTTGCGTTGTAGGTGTCGTCCAGCACCAGCACGCCCCGGCCGGTCGCTCGTGGCATCAGGCGGCCAGGCACAGGGTGCACAGCCTCGATGCCGCTGACGGCGTCGTCAAGCTTCGTCCTACCGGCGCAGCCCAGCGCCACGGCAAGCGCGGCGGCGGCGTCCGTCGCCGCTGCTCGCCCGAGCGCGCGCAGCCTGGCCTCGAGCCGCTCGCCCTGCACCGAATACTCGCAGCGCCACCTCAGCATGCCAGGGGGCTCGCCGGCCTCCGCGGGTCCGCAGCAAACCAGCCGAACGTCGGCGCTCTCAGACTCGCCGAATGTCAGGCTGCGCCTTGCTTTCAACCCGCCGAGCGCCTGAGCGAGCGCCCCCGAGTCAGCGTTGTAGACGGCCAGGCCCTCAGCGTTGAGCTCGTGCAACAGCGCGGCCTTTTCGATGGCGATCGCCCCGAGCGATCCAAGGCCTGCGCTATGGGCCAGAGCGACGCTGGTGACGAGACCTACGTCCGGCGCTGCGAGCTCGCTGAGACGTGCGATCTCGCCAGGCGCGCTGCTCCCCAGCTCGACGACTGCTGTATCCACACTCGGATTCAGGCACAAAAGGCTCATCGGCAGACCCACCTGGTTGTTCAGGTTGCCGGCGCTGCGCAGGACCCGGCGACCCGTTGCCGCGAGCGCGCCCGC
>JAKSBK010000429.1 GCA_022361155.1 Pseudomonadota bacterium | reverse complement strand
GTGCTGCTCGCTTCAATGGGGCCGTCGCTCGTTGGCGACGGAAACTTGATTCCCGGGCTGTAGCGGTGGTCTACGTCAATGCTTCAATGGGGCCGTCGCTCGTTGGCGACGGAAACAAGGACCAGTGGACGCGAGTTTGCTCGGATGCAGTGGCTTCAATGGGGCCGTCGCTCGTTGGCGACGGAAACCAGTGCCTGGACTTTCAGTCCCACGTGCACGGGGACAGCTTCAATGGGGCCGTCGCTCGTTGGCGACGGAAACAGGTCCCCGGAGATCGTTGTGATTTCGCTGGTTTGGGGACCGGACTGCGAGCGATGGTAGAGACTCGTGCGTGGTGGCTGCAAACCGCGGTGGATGAGTTTGGTGCGAGCTGCATATCTATTTGTTTTTCAAAGAGCGATCTCATATGCGAGCGGTGCCTGGGGAGGTGGCATAGCTGCGCCGCTCGCTGAGCCGGACACGACGACATCATACGATCTTGGCGCCGCGATCGCGAGCGAGGAAAGGACGGCCGAGCGATTCGATGCAGTTGGAGCCGCGGCCGCAGGTGGGACCCGTGTCGATGAAGAGGATCTGGTCTTCGCGGTGATGGATGACGCGAGCCAGCTCGGCGCGGAGCTGCACGAGCATCATCGTGGTGAGCTCGCAGCGGAAGACCGAGAACTGAAGGTGCTGGCCGTACCCGCACATGATGCGGAATACGCGCCTCAGGCGCTTGGCGTCCGAGATGTCGTAGGTGACGATGAACGCCTGACTCATCGCCGGTCACCGGGTGCGGAACGGCGGGTAGACGTCGATCTCGCCCAGTAATAGCCGGCACAACAGACGAGCCTGCACCTCCAGCACGCGGCGATAGCTGATTCGGTAGCGAAATACCGGATGGGTAATCACTTCGGCCATGCGCCGCTCGTGGGCCTCGATCACGCGCCTCCGGGCGGCCGGGCGCAGGGCTACGCCGGTCATGGAGGAGAGGAAATCGCCCGGCGCTACAACCTGATTGTTGAGCACGTTGATGACGACCGAATCCGCGATGAGCGGGCGGAACTCTTCCATCAGGTCCAGAGCCAGGGCAGGTCGGCCGAAGCGGGGTCGGTGGTAAAAGCCGAGCAGCGGCTCGAGCCCAGCCGCTCGCGTCGCGAGAACGAATTCCTTGGTCAGCAGCGAGTAGGCAAACGACAGGAGGGCGTTTACGGGGTCCTTCGGAGGACGACGGTTGCGTCCCTCGAGATCGAACTGCAAGGATCCGGTTCGGCTTTTCAGCATCCTGGTGAACGCACCGAAATAGATGCGCGCAGCCGTGCCCTCGATGCCAAGCAAGGTCTCGACGGATGCCGACTGCGAGGCCTTGCGTGCCAAATGCCTGAGCGCCAACAGCTCCCGGTCGACCCCGCTCGCGTTGCGGCGAAGAAGGGTCCGGCAGTTGAGGATCTTGGAGCACACGAAGCCACGTGCCAGGCGCGTACAGGTGGCCTTTTTCGTGGCCATGGCGTGCTGCGCCATGCGCAGCTCGATGTTGCTGCTCCCGGCGCCAACCGCATGCCCCACGAACCAGCCGCCGTAGGTGAGGAAACAGGCAGGGATGCCGCGCTCCATCAACGTGCGCAGCGCTTGCGTGCTTATTTGTACGTTGCCCCACACGGCTACGTGTGAGATGTGGGCCAGGCCAACCCGGTTCTGGGATTCCTTGCCGCGAACCATCAAACAGTAGCCGTCGAGTCCGATCCGGGCGCCCTGCTCCTGTACGTACAGCGCCTGCCGCTCTTGCCGGGCTGGAAGAAGCGGGCGCACACGTTTGGGCAGCACGTCTGTGCCCGCGAGGGACCAAGGGTCGGGATCCAGTGGGCCCACGAGGTCCGGTGCTGCTTTCGTCAGCTGTTCCATTTCTGGCTCGGGGCTTCCGCCCGCCAACGCTCGCAGCAGCGTGACTTCGTCGGGAAGGCAGACACCCACCAGCGAGCAGCCGCGGCACTTCGGGCTATCGACGAGCGGCGGCGGCAGCTCGCCCAACGTAACCAGCTCGCGAGCCCGATCGACCGCCGCCAGCGTCGTCGCGATCAAGGCATCATCGATGCCAATCTCCAGTCTTCGTTTTTCGCCCGCGTAGTAGATGAATGCTTGCTCGCAGCGATACCCGTGTTCCCGGAGCAGCAGCACTTGCGCACAGAGTTGAGCGCGCTCGGGAAGATACGCCCCCTCGACGACCTTGGGACGCTTGCCGCGCTTGTACTCGATTGGGCTGACCGAGCCATCGGCGTCGTGGTCCACCACGTCGATCTTGGCGGTCAGGCCCAACCTGGCCGAGCTCAGCCACACCGAGCGGGTCTGATGGGGCACGGACGGTCCGTCGTCGGGACCCTCGGTAGTCCTCGGCGTGCCTGGGCGATCGGCCCGCGCATGGACGGCTCGACCTTCGACCGTAAAGGCATTGTCCACGAACTCCCCTTGCGACCACTCCAGATACATCAGCCGCGGGCAGTAGAGCACCTCGTTGACCATGCGTGCCGGCACGAGCTCAGGCGCCGCAGCGTCCACTCGAGGCAGGGTTTTGGCGCGGCCCCGCTCGGCACCAGCCCGAGGTCCGGTGGGAGCCGACTCGGAGCCGCCGACCTGCGACAGTGCGGCGGCGCCAGCGACCGAAGCGTCGGCCTTGGAGCTAGGAGGGGCACGGCTGGCGTCATCGTTCGGCACTCCGTACCAGTCTACGGGCTCCCCGTCTCAGCTTGTGTGAGACACCCTGTTCGAGAAAACTGGGAACCGCTCAAATTGCGCCGTCGCTCAGCTACCCGGCTGCCTGCGACTCGAGCTCGGCCGCGTTGGATACATGGGTGGCACGACGGATCCAGGCTTTCAGCTGCTCCAAGTCGGGGCATGCGACAATGCGCTGTTCGACGTCTCCGAGCGCCTCGGCCATCACGTTCCCGGGCAAGGGCAAGGGAAAGGGCAGGGAAAGCACCCCGGGATGGTCGAACGAGTTTACCATGAACCAGGAGTGAGGACTCGGTGAAGCTCGAGGCGTTCGGGGCTTGCTCCCGAGGTGATCGCGGGGAGTGGCTTTGGATGAATTCGCAACGACGCCCGACCAAGTCCGTAGCGTGTGGTGGCCGGAGCCGGCCGGGGCCTGAGCAGTTGGAACGACGGAGGCGACGGCACGGGCCGCCAGCGGGTGATGGACGGCGCGAGCTCGTCTTCGCGTCCGTCGCAGTCGTAGATCTCTTTTTTCTCAATGCAAATGCGAAGATTGTCGAGCAGTGCGTCCTCGTAGGTCGTGTAGGCCGTCGTGGTTTCGTCCGCCGCGCGAGTCGACATGATCGCGTACACGACGCCTGCCACCACGCTGGCCACGATGAGCGTACCGCCGAGCATCAGCTTCGGCTTGCTGAACTCTTCGTTGTTTTGGCTGTTCGTGACCAACGTGTGCATCGTGTAACCGAGACCGGTCACGAACAGGGGAACACCGGAATAGGTCGCCCTCGTTGCCCACTTGCGGTTGCTCGCGGCCGTTTTCGCGGCGCTGGCTGTGGGCGAGTCCGGGGCAACCACGGGCAGCAAGTCTTGGGGGTAGTAGACGCGCCGGCCATCGTTGAGCTGCAAAAAATCGACGCTGGTCTTTACGCCTCCCTGGTAGGTGGAGCTCATGACCTTGGGAAGCAGCTTGCGCGCCGCCGCTACGCGCTCGCGAAGCGGCGCGGTGCGCGGAGGAACGCGGAGTTGAACGTGGCTGTGGCAACCCGCACACGCGAGCACGACCAGCGCGCTGGCAATCGCTTTCATGGCCTGCCTCCTTCCAGAACCGGGCCTCTCTCTTCGCTCGCGCGCTGGTTCGCGGTGCTGAAGCGCATAGAAGGATAGGCAGCGTAGGGGTCGTTGGACGCGAGCTGAAGCCGTAGTTCGTCTTCGTCTTCGCCATCCGCACTGCAGTCGGACAAGTCTCCCTCCTCGGTCTCGCACAGACCCAGGTAGTCCCGCAGCGAATCCTCGTAGGTGCCGAACGCAGTCGACATCTCCGCCCCTTCGGCGCTTTCCAAGAAGTGCTGCGCGATGTACGCGACAACGCCAGCAGCCAGGGCGCCCACGCCGGCGTACCTCGCCGTCGAAGAGTCCGTACCCAAGGCGAGCACGGCTCCACCGAGGCACAGCGTGCGGCCAGACCAAAGCGTGATTGTCGACCACTTGCGCCGAGCGACGGCCAGGTCGGCCGCGATAGCCGCTGGGGAGGTGGGGCCCACCACCGGTTTGACGTCTTCGGGGTACTCGACCACAGAGCCATCCGCCAAGCCGAGTGAGTCGATCGCCGAGATGGAGCCGTAGCTGGAGTACGTTTGATGGACAGGTTTGAGTTTACGAAACGCCGCAAGCCGACGCTTGAACGGCGCCGACGGATCCGGCGCCTGAAGCGCAATATGCGCGCGACACCCACCCACTATGCTGGCCGCTAAGGTCAGGCTCATTCCGAACACGAGCGTGCGCCAAACGGCACCCCGGCTGCACGTGAACGCGACCTGCACGCGGCTCGTTGTCACCGAGCCGTCCGCAGACGCGCGGTGTGTTGCCGGCGAACGGCGACCTCCGATGCCCGGTTTCGCGGCATGCACGCCACTGCCCACGCCACTCGATGCCCGCCGTATCGACGTTTCAGCCATCCTGCCCCTCGGCCAGACACAGGCCCAACCAGCTCGACCCGCCCTTGCGGATTAGACCTGGCTGGCTTCCTATGTACAATGCTGCGAAGCGGAACACAAGCCTGGGCTTCGCGTCCCCGGCGGCGGGCAGGAGGGTGTGCAGTTGTCCAAGTGTTCGATCACAGCATGCGCGCCGGAACGCGCGTGGAGCCGGGGGCTGATGCTGACTGCCATCGCGTTGGCATCCGGATGCCATGCCCATGTCCGTCTCTCCGCCCCGGGGCCCACGGCTCCCGTCGAAGAGCGGCTCTCGGCCGCGCATAGGCTGAGCCCACGCATGTGTCGGCGGACAGGGGGCGGCACAAGGCCGTGCGACGCGACGTTTCTTCAGCTGGCCGACGGCAAGCGGGTGTACCACGCACTGGATCTCTTGCCGGTTGTCGCAGAACGATCGGGCACCGCCGCGGCCGCGCGCCAATCCGCGCAGCTGCGTACGCTGTCGACCCTGGCCGCGGCCGGCGCCGGGCTCGCGTTTGCAAGCTCGATCTACTTTGGGATCGCCCATGTTGCTCGTGAACAAAGCATCCACGGGCCGCCGGAAGCGGACAAGCCCCTATTCGGCTTCAGCGGCATCACGCTGAGCATTGTGGCCGGGGCAGCGGCATCCCTCGCATACGTGGTGCTGATGTCGCAGCATGGGAAACACCAATCCAGGGCCTTCACCGCGTACGAGGCCTCGCTGCTCCATCGCATGCGGCTATGCAAAGAGGACGGGGAACTCGTCGATTGCGGTCCGTGAGCCCCGTGCGGCCTCCGTGCCTGCCGCTCACTCTACGCTACGCCGACTGCGAAAGAAGAGTTCTATTATGACACCCAATTCAAACTTGCGTCGCGGCGGTCCCCTCGCCGATGCTGAGGTCGCGACCAGGTGCGCAGACCCGGCAAGTCCGAACGCGACCACCTCTGCGTGTATGCCCGGTGTCTTTGACCTGAGCCGATTCGCCGAATCGTGTTTCCAGCGCAGATGAGGGTCCGCGGGGGCACAGACTAGAGCACGGAGTGCCTTGGAGCGGCGCGACTCTATTCCGGTCTATTCCGGGCCAGCTCCCGGGTTGCGGGTGGGCACGTACGGGCGCAACGTGTCCAACAGCCCGACGGGCATTGGATGCTCAAGCGTCAACTCGATGGCTTCGCGGGCGTTCGCAAGCGCCTCTTCAACGGTATCGCCCTGACTGTAGCAGCCAGGCAGCGCGGGCACGACCGCAACGTACCCACCGTCGGGATCTGGTTCGAGCACAACGCTGTAATTGCGCAGCGATGTAGCAGGCATGTTTCAAGTGTAGCCTGTCTAGCCCGCATCGGTCACCAACTTCGAGCCCGATCGGTCGAGGTGTCCACGATAAGTAAAACGAGAACCAGGAACGAGGGCTCGGTGAGCGCAAGGCGTTCGGGTGAACGCCGCGGGCGCACCCGCGGTGCAAGTAAAATGGGTGTCAAGATTAACTTCCGCAGTTCTGCTCTGCTCCGAGCACGATCCAAACCCGCAGCTTCCCGGCGCGCTAGTTTCGCGGGCCCTCATCTGCGCTGGAAAACAGGATTCGCCGAATCGGCTCAGGCCAAAGACAGCGGGCATACACGCAGAGGGTGAGCTTGCATCGCGCTCACCGGCCCGGCGGCTGCCTGCATCGTCTACAACAGGCGCGGCGTCTCGATACTCGACTTCCGGAACCAGCGTACTGCAGCCGAGCATGCTCAGCGCCAAGGCCGTGAGCACCAGCAGATGGGTAGGTCTGCGCATGGTCCGCTGCTCGCATCGTACTATGGGCGGTCCGGGG